>NZKX01000090.1 GCA_002694025.1 Fidelibacterota bacterium
CGGTATCCCTATTGTCAATGATCATCAGGAACCATTAATAAACGAAGAACAATTTCTTAATTTTGAAAATATTCCATTTGATTGTTCTCCTTCTTTGAACTTGATTGGTGTAAATCCTCATATAATTAATTTTGCAAAAGATGCTTTAGAAACAAAAAATGTAATTCTATATCAATCACATGCATGGGCAAAATATTCTGGAGAAACAGATTTCGAACAATCCTTTCATTGTGACTATGGTAATCACACGCTCACTGTACCGTCAAAAGATATGACTCAAAATTCAATAACATTTTTAATGTATTTTTCCGATGTAAGCGAAAAACATGGTCCTACTCATTTTGTAACAAGGGAAGATAGCAAGAAAATAAGTAGGGTTTCAGAGAAATTTCTTGATGGTAGTAGTATGACTACATTGCAAAAATCATTGAAACCCTTTGAAAAAACTACCGCCGGTCCTGCTGGAACTATTTTTGCTTATGGTATAGATATTTTCCACAGAGCTACTAATATTACGAAGTCTGGAGCATATAGATATGCTGTAACTTCATGTTTTAAGAAAGCAGGAAATGATAAAATTGGTTTTACAGCTTGGCCTTATCATCAACAAAAACCATGGCAAATTATCTTCGAGAATGCCTCCCCAGAGCAGTTAAACTGCTTCGGTGTACCTATGCCTGGAGACCCCTTTTGGGATCAAAATACACTTCAATTAGCAAATTTAAGATATCCAGGATGGGATATGTCTGAGTATAAAAAGAAGGTCATGACTAAATAATGAATTGGATCATCATCAATACTTTTCAATTCATTCAACTTTGTATTTTAGTTAGAGTGCTACTTAGCTGGATACCTCACGACCCTTACAATGATTACGTGCGTATGCTATACAATATTACGGATATAATTCTTAAACCAATAAGAGATAATTTACCTATCCACGGTGCCCCATTTGATGTATCACCTATCATTGCAATTTTTCTAATAAATTTTCTCAAAAATATCGTTCTGCGCATAATTTAATTTTATTCGGAAATGATTTATCGAATTGCTCGCAGTTATATTGATTTACCATCCAATATTCTATTTCTTTTCATGGTTGAGCTTTGTTTAAGTCTTGTTCATGTTGCATTCATCCTTATATTAAATATTTATTTAAGAAGTGAGGGATATGGTGACCCGGAAATTGCATCTTTTAACTCATTGAGATTTATAGGTGCTCTTGCATTTTCTCTGCCATTAGGTATTTACATAAAAGGAAAGAGATTAAAACCATTTTTTATTATCTCTACAATTCTTGTACCTCTAATTAGCATTCTATTAATTGAATCCATACATTTAAGTATTACTTCGCTAATTCAGCTTTCTTTTCTTTCTTGGGGTATTGCAATGATGTTTTTAAGGGTTTGTTCATTGCCTTTTATCATTCGTAATACTTCTTCTCAAAATAGTAGTCAGGCTTTATCACTCAATGCTGCAACTTGGTCTTTGGCAACTATCGTATCTGGAATTATAATCAGTGGATTAAACTGGATATCATTAATAAATTTTTTTAACATTAATATTGTTTTCAATGAAAGAGCAATACTATGGATTATAACCTTAATAAGTATATTTTCAATTCCATTCAGTTTTAAGATAAAAGAACAAAAAGATATTATAAGGCTGGAGCCAGTTAGTAGCATATTTTCTCTAAATAAATCCTACGACTGGGATTTGATTTTTAAAGCTATTTCGCCACTAATATTGATTTCTATTGGAGCAGGGCTAACAATCCCATTTGTAAACTTATTTTTCAATTCTGTTTTTAATTTTTCCTCAAGCGATTTTAGTTTTCTTGGAAGTATGACTGCAATTCTTGTTTTTTTTTCTTCGCTTATGGTCCCTACTTTGAAACAAAAATATGGATATTGGATGACGATTGTGTTTGTTCAGGGACTTTCAATATGTTGTTTAGTAACCCTGGCTCTAACTGAACTTTTTTCTCATTCACATTATGCTATATATTTTGCAATAAGTGCGTTTGTTTTAAGACAACCACTTATGCATATGGCACATCCTTCATCTAATGAATTAATGATGAATTACGTTGGTAAAAGAAACCAAGAACTAATCAGCGCTTTGAGCTCTAGTTTATGGAGCGCTTCATGGTTTATAAGTGCTAAAATTTTCGAGGGGCTTAGAATTTTAAAATTCCACTATTATGAAATTTTTTTAATAACTGCATTTCTATATATTATCGGTGTAATTCTGTATGGTGTAATCATAAACCAATTTGAGAAAATGCAAAAATTAGAGAAGGACAAAATTATTCCTTTGTCAGGAGAATTAAACATTGATTAAAGCAGTACTTTGCAAACGAATTCTATGTTTAAGCATTGTATCTACTTCTTTTAACCTAATTAATGGACAATGTGATCAGGGGGAAGTTTTGCTATGGGGAAATTGTTATTCGATTGATACTACATTTGAACTAAATCTTTCAGGGCAAGGAATTGCTGGAACTATACCAGAAGATATCTCCGCCTTAACGAATTTGTTATTTTTAGATTTATCCGATAATCAACTTGAAGGGTCTATTCCTGATCAATTATTCAACCTAGAAAATTTATTAGGATTGGACCTAAAGGGTAACGAATTACATGGTGAAATTCCAGATAATCTTGAGTCGCTTTCAAATCTGATGTACCTAGATATATCAAATAATAATTTTGAGGGGTTTTTACCCAATAGTATTGGTGCGCTAACAAGTTTAGTAGACCTATCTATATCAGAAAACCAATTTACAGGAGCAATACCTAGCTCAATAGGTAACTTAAACTATTTATCAAGGTTAATAGTAAATGACAATCTTATTAATGGAGAATTACCATCTGAATTAGGTCATTGCTCCGAGTTGCAATATTTACAATTACAAAATAATCAAATTTCTGGTCAAATTCCCAATTCAATATGTCAACTGGCATTAGATTGGCAAAGCATTTATAGCTTTAATATATCGAATAATTTTCTATGCCCCCAATATCCACCTTGCCTTGAGGATATTAATTTAGAGCAAAATATAATTAATTGTGAAGGAGTTGTGATGTTGTGGGATTCCCTTTATCATGTGGAAGATGTAGTAGAATTAGATTTGTCTAATTTGGGATTAAGCGGTAGCATCCCTATAGATATTGGATCTTTTATAAATCTGAATTCTTTAGATCTTTCAAACAATAATCTTAATGGGGCAATCCCGGCTGAACTAGGAAATTTAATTAATCTAAAATATTTAAATCTTTCATTTAACCAATTATCAGGAAATATACCAAGTACGATTGGTAATCTAATAAACCTTGAGGAAATTAGATTATTTGAGAATGAACTTGTAGGTTTTATTCCAGAAGAAATTGGAAACTTAAGTCATTTAATTCATCTCAATTTTAGAAGTAATAACCTCACAGGTAATATCCCTCATACGATTGGAAGCTTGAATTCTTTAGAAATATTATATCTTCATAATAACAATTTAAATGGAGAAATTCCTTTGGAAATCTTTGAACTAAACGGTTTAAAGAAACTTTTTATAAATAACAATCTATTAAATGGAGTATTAAGTCAGAATATTGCCAACTTGGAATCACTTGAAAGATTTAGAGTTGAGGAAAATAACATGTCGGGAATAATACCTAATGAAATTTGCGATTTAAATTTACAATGGGAAAACTCAATTTTCTTTAATTTGTCTGATAACATGTTTTGCGAACCTTATCCTATTTGTATAGAAGGAAATGAGGGTTTTCAGGATACTTCTAACTGTTCTGAATTGAAAAGTTTCATGCAAGAATCGCTCTATGCTAACTTGAATATAAAAGGATACCCCAATCCATTTAATCCATCCACAGCGATCAGCTTTGATTTAAAAGAAGAAACAAATATAACTGTTGAAATCATTAATTTACTTGGTGAAAAAGTTAATTTGTTATTAGCTGGGAACATAAACTCTGGACTGCAAATTGTAAAATGGGATGGTAAGAATAGCAACGGCCACAAGGTTTCACCAGGTGTATATTTTTGTAGTGTATTAACTGAATATTCGCATGACGTGGTCAAGCTCATATATCTTAAATAATATCTTTCTCCCTGATCATATGATTCTAAGTAAAAATTAAACATATATGATTTGTAAAAAGAAATCTTTAGATCAAAAATCAGGTCTGAAGTATCTCATTTATTTTCCTGACGACTATTACAGTACGTATGAGGAGTATCCTTTAGTTTTATTTTTACATGGGGCAGGTGAGAGAGGTAATGATCTTAATTTGGTAAAAAAGCATGGTATACCAAAGAGAATTCATGATGGTGCTAAATTCCCATTTATTACTGTTGCACCTCAATGCCCTGACGGAATTTGGTGGTCAAATATGAAAACTCTCGGCTTTCTTGAAAAAATAATTCTAGAGTTAATTTCAGATTTAAGGATTGCTAAAAATAAAATTTATGGAACAGGTATGAGTATGGGAGGATATGGAATTTTAGATTTAGCTTCTACATATCCAAATTTATTTACTGCACTGATACCAATATGTGGAGGAACCATTCTAAATAAATTACACAAATTAAGTAAAATACCTGTTTGGATTTTTCATGGTGAGGATGATGATGTTATACCAGTTGAAAGCTCAACG
>NZKX01000091.1 GCA_002694025.1 Fidelibacterota bacterium
AGTTCCTATAGAGGTAACGGCCTCTCCGCTCTTATTTGCACCAGTTGCTAAAAATGCTGCAATACTGTCCGTTGTGCCTGCCACAACTTCTAAGTTTTTACTAAAACCTAAATCTAAAAAGTCCTGATTATTCAACATTCCTATTGTTTGTCCAGGAGTCACTACTTTTGGCAAACTATCGAAATCAATTGGAAGTTTGTTAAACCAATCAGGCCAAACACGCAAAGAACAATCATAACCAAGTTTTAGGGAATTATTTTCATCAGAAAATTTGAATTCACCAATAATTTTTGAGGCCACCCAATCTGCTTGATGCAAGATTTTGTAGTTATGAAATTTTTGATCCTTCAATAAAGAAAGTGTTCGAACCAAAGCATTACTTGGGCTTGATAAAATTGGATGCCCTGATGATATTTTTTCCACAAGTTCAGCTTCTTCAACAGCAGAAGCATCATTATACATCAATGCATATGTTAAAGGGTCTCCATTTTGATCTGTGACTAAAACAGTTCCAGAGGTGCCATCTATTGAAAGTCTTTTTATATTTTTGAAATCAATTTTATTTTTAATAAAAGTCAAATTTTGAATAAGTGCCTCCCACCATAATCTAGGATCTTGACACACTTGCTGTCTTTTTAATATTGGTGAAGTGATAGATACAGAGTGATTGTTAATTTCTTCTTTATTTTGATTGATAACAGATGTCCTTACACCTGTAGTTCCAAAATCAATTCCTAAAAATAAATCCATTAGTGAATTGATTGACGGTAAATTTCTGCATCCCAATTTAATAATTCATTCTCTTGGGACTGTGATAAATATTTTAGCTCATCTTCAAAATTTATTCTTAATAGAACTTCTAAAAAGCAATCAATCATTTCTCTTGCTGCAGGAGTTACTGAAGAAATTTCGTATAAACCAATTCCCTTAAGAATTAAATAAGGAGGAGGATTTATATTCTTTGATTTGATGTTGTTTAAAAAATTATTGACGTCATTCAAATTTTCAAAGGTAGGTACACCAGGACCTAAAAATATCACATGGTCTGGGTAAAATGATTTTGAAAAAGCTGAAAAAAGTTTTTTATTTGAAGTTTTGAATAGATTATATTTTTCTTCATTTTTTAAGGAGTAATTCTCAATAACACTTTCACTATTATAATTATTTATTTCTGAATTATTGTTTCTAATGATGTCTAGTTTTTGGTGAACACTTAATAATAGGTCATATGTTTGTTGAAGGTCATTTCCTGCTACGATCAAACCATGATTTTCAAGAACAAATACTTGAGATTCAGAATTAAATACTTTTTTTATCAACATAGTTAACGGAAAACCTGGGCGAATATAAGGCACATAAACAAAATCACTTCCAAACAATTTATTTAATTTTGTCTCTGCATTTATAGAGATTGAATTAGCTATAGTTGCGGTTGAATGTACGTGTAATACATATTTAAAATCAATAAGAGCATGGAAAGAAGTTTCAATAGAAGGTCGTAAATTATTTTTTGATATAATATCCTCTGCATAATTGTCATCTATTTCCTTATTAATTTTTTTTTTTATAGATGATAGATCGACCTCAACAAATACTTCTTCTTTTTTAGAATTTATCAACCAAGTACCAGAAGCTTTAATGAGCATGCTTTCTGAAGATTTTATGGAGGTATTTCCACCAGCTGCTTGAACTAATGATGAGTTTGATCCTAATTTCTGGGAAATATTTTTAAAATCTAAAATCTCTTGTTGCGAGAAATTATTGTTTTCCATATGTTTTTACAGCTTCGATAATCTTTTTCATATCTTTCTTTCCAACTAATTTTGCAGTACCATTTATTTTAGCTATGGTGATTTGTTTGCATAATGTTTCTAATTCCTCTGCCAAAAATGCGGCTTCATCAATATCTTTTCCTGTAATGATGACGCCATGGTTTGCTAACAAACATGCTTTACGATTTTTTAATGCTTTAACAGCATAATTTGATAATTCCTGACTACCAGGTATTGCAAATTTGGTACATGGAATATCATCGCCTCCAAAAAATGCGATCATATAGTGGTAGCTTGGAATAGGTTTTCCTAATATTGAAAAGCCAGCAGCATAAGGGGCATGAGTATGCACCACACAATTAACATCTTTTTTATTTTTTATAATGTCAAAGTGAAATGGGGTTTCTATTGAGGGTTTTTTTAAACCATGATGTGATTTGTTTTTATCAATGAATACAATGTCTTTAGGTTTGATTTTATCATAGGAAATGCCCGAGGGCGTGATCAATAATCCATCTTTCCATCGGACACTTATGTTACCCGCCTTACCATGATTAAGTTCTTTTGAACCTAATTTTTTTGCCGTATCGATAATTTTTTTTCTAATTTTTTCTTCTGCTCTATTCATTTGATAGAAAGATATTATATTCTTTAAATTTTAATGGATTTATATATTTATTTCTTTAATTATAAATCTTTTTTAAATTAAAATAAACAATATTTATGTTAAAATTAACAAATAATATGTTAAATGAATGACTTACTAATTATAGGCGGTGGTATAAACGGCGTAGGCATTGCACGAGATGCAGTAGGCAGAGGTCTAAAAGTCACATTGGTTGAAAAAGGTGACTTGGCATCTCAAACATCTTCATGGTCAACTAAACTTATTCATGGAGGAATAAGGTACCTAGAAAATTATGAATTTAGGTTAGTTAGAGAATCACTAAAAGAAAGAGAGGTGATTAAGTCCATAGCACCTCATATATCAAAACCAGTCAGATTTGTAATGCCTCACGTTTCTCATTTAAGACCCGTATGGTTAATTAGAATGGGACTTTTGCTTTATGATTGGCTAGGGGGGTTTATTACACTACCAAAATCAAAATATGTAAATTTACAAAATGATTATATAGGCAACCCCTTAAAAGAAAATTTTCAAAAAGGCTATGAATACTCAGATCTATCTATAGATGATGCACGTCTTGTTCTACTAAATGCACAAGATGCTTTAAACAGAGGCGCGGAGATTATTCTAAATACTGCTGTAACTAATGCAATTAGGCATGATGATTATTGGGAGGTTGAACTTAAGAATAAAAAAATTATTAAAACAAAAGCAATTATTAATGCTTCAGGTCCTTTTGTTTTAAACATTTTAAAAGATATCTGCAAAGTTGAGACAAACAAATCTCTACGTTTAGTTCAAGGAAGTCATTTAATCGTAAAAAAACTTTATGAAGGAGAACAGGCTTACATACTACAACAAGAGGATAGACGAATAGTTTTTATGATCCCTTATCAAAATGAATTTACACTTATTGGAACTACAGACAAAGAAGTGGACAGCTATCTCAATCCCACAATTACACCTGAAGAACAGTCTTATCTATTGAATGCTGTAAACTGTTTTTTAAAAAATCAAATTTCAGAGTCTGACATTATTTGGACTTATGCTGGCATTAGACCTTTATTAGAGGACTTTAATCAAAGTGCTTCTAAAGTAACAAGGGACTATGAATTTGATTTAGATGTCAATGGAGCTCCTATTCTTTCGGTATTTGGTGGGAAATTGACCACTTACAGAAAGCTTGCTGAGCATGCTCTGGAGAAATTATCCACTGCAATTTCAATCAAAAATGCAACTTGGACAAATAAAGAACAGCTACCTGGAGCAGGAACTTTTACATCAGAAGAATTTAATAACCTCCTTCCTATTAGTATGATGCAAAGATTTAGCCAATCATATGGTAATCAAATCTCTAAACTTTATTCTTATTTTATTAGTTCTGGAAATGGTGGTGCTAAAATCACCGAAGATTTATATGAGTTTGAAATAGCTTATCTTGTAAAAGAAGAAATGGCTTCAAGCGCTGAAGATATTCTTTTTCGAAGAACAAAACTAGGCATTAATTTTCCAAAAGATAAAATCAATAGCTTAAATGATGTTTTAAAAAAATATTTATAATCATTATAATAAAGCATCATGAAAAATTATATCCTTTCAATTGATCAAGGTACCACTTCAACACGTGTAATTATTTTTGATAAAAAATTTAATTTTATATCCTCTAGTCAAAAGGAGTTTAAGCAAATCTTTCCAAGAGATGGTGAAGTTGAACATGATCCAGAAGAAATATATCTATCTGTTTTGTTTACAGCTAAAGATGCTATTCGTAGGGCTAAAATCAAACCAACTCAAATAAAGTCTATAGGAATAACCAATCAAAGAGAGACGACAGTCCTTTGGGATAAAACCAATGGTAAGGCTATTTATAATGCGATTGTTTGGCAAGATAGAAGAACAGTTAAATTTTGTAAAAATCTTGTACAAAAGGGTTTTGCAAAAAAAATACAAAAAACTACAGGACTAGTTGTTGATTCATATTTTTCAGCATCAAAAATTAATTGGCTTTTAAAAAATGTAAAAGCTGCAAAAGAATTACTAAAAAAAGACAGGTTATTATTTGGCACTATAGATACTTGGCTATTATGGAAATTAACTGATGGTCAAAGTCATTACACAGAAGCCACTAATGCTTCAAGAACAATGCTTTTTGATATTAAAAAAAATCAGTGGTCAAAAGAAATGCTTCATATATTTAAAGTACCAGAAAAAATTCTACCAGTTGTAAAAGATAGTGCGGATGATTTTGGTCAGACAACAAAATTTGGAAGTAACATTCCAATTCAAGGCATAGCAGGAGATCAACAAGCTGCAACGATTGGCCAAGCATGTTTAGAACCTGGTTCAATAAAATCAACTTATGGAACTGGTTGTTTTATGATAATGAATGTAGGTTCAAAATTAAAATATTCTAAAAATAAATTACTCTCTACAATTGCTTACCGCATCAAAGGAAAAAATACCTACGCCCTAGAGGGATCGATATTCATTGCAGGAGCTGCTGTTCAATGGCTAAGAGACTCACTTAAAATTATAAAAAATGCAAAAGAAACCGAAAACCTTTACTCAAAAAATGATCCATCACAAAATGTTTATCTGGTGCCTGCGTTTGTGGGGTTAGGTGCCCCCTATTGGGATGGAGAAGCAAGAGGTGCTCTTTTTGGACTTACTCGTAATACGGGTGTTCCCGAATTAGTTAAAGCAACTCTAGATAGTGTTGTTTACCAAACGAAAGACTTAATATCAGCTATGGAAAAAGATAGTGGCATTAAAATTAAAAAAATTAAAGTTGATGGAGGGATGGTTAACAATAACCAGTTTGTCCAATTTTTATCAAATTTACTTTTGTGTGTGTGTTTAAGACCTAAGATTAATGAGACCACGTCTTTGGGTGCCGCTTATTTAGCGGGGTATCAAAGTGGCTTGATAAAAAAATTTACGGACATAAATCAAAAATGGAAGAGTGAAAAAAAGTTTGTTCACAAAATGAACAAAAGAGATATAGAAAAACTATATTTAGGATGGAAAAAAGCAATTAAAGGCGCTCTTGTAGTTAAATAGTTGTACTAAATTTTTTCTATTTTGATATTAATGTTAAATGCGCATAAATATTGAAATTGGTGATATTGAAGCATTTATAGAGTTAACAGAAACAAACTCCTTTGCTAAAGCTGCAACAAATCTAAATCTATCTCAACCAGCTCTATCTAGAAGAATACAAAAACTTGAAAATGAACTAGGAACTACACTTTTTGATCGAACCACTAGAAAAGTACAACTATCTTATTCTGGACGAAATTTTTATGACAGAGCAAGAGGAATTATTGAAGCCGTTAAAACAGCAACTAAAACCTTAAGTGAAAAATATAGTTTTCCTTCAATAATTAAAATTGGTGTGGTGCATTCAGCACTAAGAAATATTTTATTTTCTGCTTTAAAA
>NZKX01000092.1 GCA_002694025.1 Fidelibacterota bacterium
TATTTGATGTTAATGGTAGTAAGATTATAGAATTATTTAATAATTATAAACCTGCAGGAACTCATTCAATTGGTTGGGACGGAAAGAATGAAAAAGGTGTTAAGGTCTCTGCAGGAATATATCTTTACAGTATTGATGTTGGGGAGTTTAGCCAGACGAAGAAGATGATTTTTCTTAAATAGGTTCTTTTTTTTTGATAACCCTATCAAGAAATATGAATATTATATTCAGTTTGCTTAGTGAGTAAGGTTTTAGTGAATGTATTAAGACCTCTTTTTACACAATCCTAGAATCGAAAACTATATTTAGCATGCATTTTTTTGTTAGTCAGATGGTTATTATATTCGCTGATGGAATTCTTATTACCAATATCGATAATGGTATTTTTAAACCTTTTTTTAATATTTAGATTACTATATATGGCTACAATGTATACTTTGAGTAGAGATATTAAACTAAGTCAGTTTAGAATGTATGAAGGTGAATTCCCTGATAAACTTCGGTCTGCAAGACAGCAATTTCAGAATATGTTTGAAATACCAATTCTGTTTTATTTACTATGCTTGCTCAATATTTTTCTAAAGAATTATAATCAACTTGATATTATTTTATGTTGGTGTTTTGTTGTTTTTAGAGTATTACATTTTTTTATAAGACTTCAGAACCAAAAAACTATAAATATAATCCCAAGAACAATAATTTTTGTTGTAAGTTTGGTTTTTCTTACACTCGGATGGATTAATTTGATTATTAATTCATTTTCTGTTTAGAGAAATATTTATTTTATTTAATCTCTATTTAATCAAATGTAACCAAAATATTTATAATAAATTGGTAATGCATTTGTTGGCTTTGTGAAGTTTTTTGTTGTGTTAATGGTTGTTAAATTTTGGTGTTTATAAATAAGTTAGTATATAAGGAAAATTTATAAACATCTACAAAATCTGCATTCCAAATTAAATTAAAATTTGATGTACATGTTTTGAAAAGGTGAATTTTTAGGATAGCAATTCTTAAAGCAATACAAAGTAATAAATTTGATAAATAAAAGGTAATTATTAATTAGAAAATGTGATATGAATGAAATAAAGTGCCCAAAGTGTAATCAAGTTTTTAAAGCTGACGAGGCAGGTTTCGCCGATATTAAAAAACAAGTTCGGGATCGTGAATTTGAAGATGAATTAAGAGAAAAAATAAACTCATTTGAAAGAGAGTCCAAAAGCGCAGTCCAGCTTGCGGAAGCAGCTGTACGAGATGAGCTTAAAGACCAGCTATGGAAAAAGGATCAGGCATTAATCGAGCTAAAAGCAAATGGCGAAAAACAGCTTGCAGAAGCAACTTCAAAAAAAGATTTAGAAATAGAAAAATTAAAATCTCAATTAGCTAGCTCAAAAATGGACGCTCAAATATCTATTACCGAAGCTTTAGAACCAATTAAGAAAGAAAGGGATGAGCTTGCCAATGAACTAAAGATGGCAGAAAAAGAGTATCAATTATCCCAGAAATCTATTAAAGATGAATTTGAAAGTCGACTGAAAGCCAAAGATGACATTATTGAATATCAAAAAGATATGAGGCTAAAACTTTCAACTAAAATGATTGGAGAATCACTTGAGCAGCATTGCGAAATTGAATTTAATAAAATTAGAGCTTCTGGGTTTCAGAACGCTGTTTTTGAGAAGGATAATGATGCAAGTTCTGGAAGTAAGGGTGATTATATATTTCGGGAGTCTGATAAAAATGGAAATGAAGTCATTTCGATTATGTTTGAAATGAAAAATGAGGTGGATGAAACCTCTATGAAAAAAAGAAATGAAGATTTTCTTAAAAAATTGGATAAAGATAGAAATCGGAAAGGTTGTGAATATGCAGTTTTAGTTTCACGATTGGAAAAAGATAATGAATTATACAATCAAGGCATAGTAGATGTTTCTCATTTATATGAAAAAACCTATATTATCCGACCTCAATTTTTCATTCCTATAATATCATTACTTCGAAACGCTGCATTAAAATCTATGCATTACAAAACTGAAATGGAGTTAATAAAATCTCAAAATGCAGATATAACTAACTTTGAGGAAAAGCTTAACAAATTCAAGGATGGATTTGCTAAAAATTATGATTTGGCTAATAGAAAATTCCAAACAGCAATTTCCGAAATTGATAAAACAATTTCTCATCTCCAAAAAACTAAAGATGCATTATTATCCTCTGATAGAAATCTTCGATTAGCAAATAACAAAGCAGAGGATCTTACTCTAAAAAAACTTACCCACGGAAACCCCACTATGAAAGAGAAGTTTGCTAACCTTAAGGAAAACACTGAATAAATTCTACTTATTTAAATTTAGATTTATAATTTTTCTTAAAGTATAGATTTGTCATTCTTTAACGACTTAATGACTATAAATTAACATAAGTTATTAAGTATTTAGCTTTACATTCATAATTAATAAATCATTTAACAGCTGTGTAATTTTTTTTAGGACTTGATTTCATTTCATTTAAATTAATTATCTCATCTATAATATCGTTGTCAGCACTAATGTTTATTTTATTCAACTTAATTAAAAAGTAAAATACAACAAGAGTAATTAAGCTAATAATAAGTTGTGTTTTAGAAAAAATTCCAACTTGATTGAATGAGCTTAAGGCATATAAAGGTATTATTGGAGCTAATGCCGATTATTTTTATTGTACTATAGGTTTTTTCTATTTAGTAAGCTAGCTATATTTATAACTTAGCTCGTATTAGATAAGGAGTTTATAATGCGTGAAGCACATGACTGGGTAGAAAAAACTTTGTTTATATTATTTTCTTATGCTCATATAACAGATTGGGAGCTTGCTGACTCAGAGCGCTCTCTCATCCAAAGTAAAACAAGATACATTTTTAAACATATAAATGGTGATCTAAAAAAATATCCTTCAGATATCATCGAAAAAAAAATGGTGAAAGCTTACCAATATTGGAATGAGGTTAAAGAGGATTCGGTAGATGAAGTACTATCAGAGCTTCAAGCAATTTCATCAGAAATTGTTTCTCAAAATTGGTTCAACTCAGATTTTGCAGAAAAATTGATAGAATTTTTAGCTGAGATAGCAAAAGCGGATGGAGTAGTACTTGAAAGTGAAAAGTTTACATTAGTTGACCTAGCAAACCTTTGGAAAGTTAAGCCTCATCTTTAGAATTTTTTTAGTCTGATATAATCTTACATTTGTTGACAATTGTTATTTTTTCGGATTCTATAATCTTACAATAACAAATTGTTCTACACAAATTACCAGCAAGAGAGTAATCAACAAAAATAGTTATAAAGTGATCTCCTGTAAAAAACTTACCTAAATTTTTAAAATTTGTTATTATTTCAGAAAATAAATTCGTTTTTTTAGCCAAATTTTTTAATGACTGAGATGTTATTATCTTATTTATGGGATGATCATTCATTTTATACCAGCGTCCTTGATCAAAATAAGGAAGTAAAGCTTCTTCAGTGGTTTTAAGATGTTTTGCAAGTGATCCAATATTTTCAATTTTTTTAATTCTTCTTTTGATTCCTCTTAAATTTGCTTTAATGTCGACAGTAGTAGACCAATCATATTCCTGTTCACTAAATAATATAGACTCAACTGAGTTTTGTTTAAGCCTATCATTTTCGTATTGGAGTCTTTTTATTTCCTGCCTTTGATACTGAATTAAGTCATTTGTGTTTTGTTCAATATTTGTGTTCTTTTCTAATTCAGAAATCTCACCTTCATTTTTATTATACCAAATGATTTTGAGATCTAATAATTCAGCCAAACGATTAATAGTTGATTGTTTGGGAACAGATCTTGAAGAAGTCCATAGATAATAATTGGATCTGTTAATATTCAATTTATCCGCTAAATCTTTCACACTTAGTGAAGATTTGTTTAATAAAGTCTTAATTAGTTCGCTTCTGTTCATATTCTATTTTAAAGAATTTTAAAAAAAAATCATAAACATGTTTTTTGAAAATATGTTTAAAATTGTCGAAGATTGTATAGTAAATTTTTTTAAACAATATAGGGTATTTATTATGTTTTCAAGACAAAATGTAGTTGGACTATTCTTTTTTTGTGCTTTATCTGTAGCTGCTATGGATTTAGCAATGGACCATAGATCTGGATATATGGAATGGCTTCTGAGTGCCCCTTCTTTTTTAATTGTTTTAGCATTTTCAGGATTAACTTACATAAAAAGAGAAAAATACATGCTTTATGAATTAGGTTATATTTTAAAAAAAGATATGATTTTAGGTGGATGGGTAGGATTTATAATTGGATGTTTTTTTACGTTTTTATCAATGTCTTCTTGGAATATTGGTATTTTACACGGTATTGGTAACAGCATGATTTCGATAATATATGGATATATTTTAGGTAATTTTGCAGAAACTTTCTGGCCTTATCATGCGGAATCATGAGTGTAAAAAATTAAATATCTATCACACCAAATTTTAATATCTCAATTTTTAAGAAGTGAGTTCA
>NZKX01000093.1 GCA_002694025.1 Fidelibacterota bacterium
GGCATAGATATTTATTTCCCAATAGCTGCAAAAATATGAATATACCTTTTCATAAACCTAACGTCCCAAGGAATTTGGAAAAAATAAACACACGTTCTATAAAAAGTGGGTGGCTCACAACCGGTTCACAGGTATCTAAATTTGAAAAAAAATTATCAGATTATTTACTATATAACCATATCATTGCTCTTAATTCATGTACAGCAGGACTTCATCTCGCTCTTGCTGCCAAAGATTTTAATAAAGGAGAAAAATTTATTGCTCCTGTTTTAACTTTTGTTTCTACTATTGAATGTGGGGAGTATTTGGGGATGTCCCCAGTGTTGATAGACAGTAATGAGAGTGGATTTCTGATTGATTTGAATTTCATCGAAGATATATTAAAAAAAGATTCTAAGATTAAAGCTATTATTCCAATGCATTATGGAGGTGAACTTAATGATATGGAAAATATTATTACTATTGCAGAGAAGTATGGCTTATTTGTTCTAGAGGATGCGGCACATGCTCTAGAAAATAGCATTTTAAATAAAAATATTACCTATTTGGATCATGCGGTAGCCTTTTCTTTTTATGCCAACAAAAACATTACTTCAGCAGGAGAGGGAGGAGCACTTGCAACAAATAATAGTAAGCTAGCTCAGAAAGTAAAAAAGCTTTCGCTTCACGGTATTACAAAAGATGGGTGGAATAGGTTTAAGAAATTTGGAAAGTGGGAATATGATATTACAGAACTTGGATTTAAATACAATATGACGGATGTATCAGCCTCTTTTGCCTTGTGGCAGTGGAAGCATCTAAAAGAATGGCAATCTATAAGAAATGCAATAGTTACAAAATACACTGAAAGACTTAAGGACGTTGAAGGATTAATTTTACCGACTATAAATAATGACCATGCAATGCATTTGTATGTAATAAGACTAAAGCTAAAATTATGGCGAATTTCTCGAAATGAGTTTATTGAAAAAATGAATGAAAGAGGAATTGGCTTAGCCGTTCATTATAAGCCAATTCATCAGTTATCTTATTATAAAAAAATGTATAATCTCAAAGGAAGTGATTTCCCAATTGCAAACAAGTTATTTAATTCAATAGTATCACTTCCATTATACCCACTTCTGCGGCAAAGAGAAGTTGATTATATTACTTCAACGATTAAAGAACTGTATGATAAATATTCAAAATAAATAGTCTGGTTCTTCAAACGATATTTTTTCTTTCCTTAACTATAAACAATTCTTGCCAATAAGCTACTAATTAAAATAATATATACGCGATTTTTCCGAGGTGTTCATTGTATTTTAAAGAGTCTTTTGAAAAAATTCTTAAAACTACATGTACGTGGTCTTCCACTTATTTTGTATGCGTTTAAATGATTGTGATACCTGTCACCATTGTAAATTTATAGTTTGTATTTATAAATGATTAACTCAATATTTTAACAATGGAAATCACTTCTAGATTAACCGCATTATTTTTGCTAATTGCATTATTACCTTTGCTAATGATTATTGCGTTGGTGAGCTTAATTATTCAAGGGCTTCCAATAATATTTATTCAACCTCGTGTGGGCAAAAATTTTAAAAAATTTAATATTTATAAGTTTAGAACTATCAAAAATAAAGGAGGAGATACCATCATATCCCACAGCGGTGATTTATTACAAGTTTCTAAGTGGGGCAAATTTCTTCGTAAAACTAAATTAGATGAGTTACCTCAACTATTAAATGTAATAAAAGGAGATATGCGCTTTATTGGACCAAGACCCGAGATTCCAAAATACGTAAACCGAAAAACTTTTTCTTTCTTAAAAAAAATTAAACCAGGCCTGTCAGGATATTCATCGATAATTTTTAGAAACGAATCTGATATTCTATCAATGATTGAATCGGATGATCCATACCAGGAGATCCTAAATATCAAACTTGCCTTAGATAATTACTATGTAACTAAAAAGAGTTTTTCCCAAGATTTTAAACTAGTTGTTCTAACGATTTTTTCTCTATTTACCCCAAAAAGAATGGGTCATTATCTTTTTATAAAACTTCTAAAAATTGAAAGTAATGAAGAATCAAACTTGAATAAAATTGTCGATAACATTAGAATGAAAATGGCTAAGTATAAAGAAGTAGATAAAAACAACGGAAGAAATCGTAGAGTTATAATACTATTAGATATGATAATTATTTTTTCAAGCCTAGTACTATCTTCATTTGTTGGTAGTAATTTCACTACTCCAATATTGTTTTATAGACCTGATCTAAATTATTTATTTGTAATAATTCTAGGTATTAAGCTATCAGCCAACTATATATGTAATTTATATCAAGGAATGTGGAGATATACTAGCATCACAGATATATTCCAAATTCTTAAAGCAAGTTTTTTATCAACCTTCATCATTCTTATCTTTTTCTTAACCTCTAATTTATTCAAAGGTTTAAGCCTTGAATTAATTTTTATTGATTTAACTTTATCAATACTCTTCACTTCTTCAACAAGATTAAGCATAAGACTAATCTATTCACACTTATTGAACCCAAGTCCTTACCGAATTAATTTTAGGAAGCGAGTTATATTGATTGGAGCAGGGAAAACAGGTGAATTTATTTGTCGAGAGCTTTTAAATAATCCGAAACACCTTATGTACCCTATTGGTTTTTTAGATGATAACCATAATTTAAAAGGAAAATTTATCCATAGTAGAAAAGTGTTTGGAAAAATTTCTAACCTAACAGATTATCATGAAAATTATGATGAAGCTCTGATATGTTGTCCAAATGCTCAAAGAAAAGAACTGTTTAATATTTTTGAAACTTGTAAAGATTCTGGAAAACCATTTAGAATACTGCCATCGCCTAAAGATATTTTATCGGGTAGCCTAAATCTAGATGGCTTAAAAGAGGTATCTATTTTAGATCTTATTGGAAAAAATGAAGTTTCGTTAGATGAAGAGATTATTAACGAATATATACATGGTAAAAGAATTTTAATTGCTGGAGCAGGTGGCACTATTGGATCAGAGCTTGTGAGACAGTGCCTTAAGTATGAACCCGCTCTTTTAGTTTTAATTGATAAGCATGAAAACAGTTTGATGAAGTTGGAAAGGGAAGTTTTATCGCAAGAAACTAATGTTCTCCTAAAACCTATACTTTCAAATATTAGAGATTTTGATATTTTATCAAAAATTTATAGTAACTATGAGCCTCAAATAGTTTTTCATGCTGCTTCCTATAAATATGTTTCTATTCAGGAAGCATTCCCATGGGAAGCTTTAGAAACTAATATAAATGGTACATCCAATCTTGTAAAATTGTCATCTCAACATAATGTGGAAAAATTTATTCTCATTAGTACAGATAAAGCTGAGAGGCCAATAAATATTATGAGCGCAACTAAACGCCTAGCTGAAGTAATTTGCCAAGGGGCAAATTATAGTCCAATTACTAGGTTTATGGCAGTAAGATTTGGAAATTTAATAGATAGTAAAAGTAGTTTTATATCAGTTTTGAAAGAACAAATTGACTCCGGCGGTCCCGTGACAATTACAGATCCAGAAATGGAAAGGCACTTTATGTCTTCCAAAGAGGCTGCTCAATTAATTTTGCAATCAGGGGCTTTTGGTAATGGTGGTGAAATTTTTAGTTTAGATATGGGTTCTCCCATTAAAATATTAGATATTGCAAATGAATTAATTAAGCTATCTGGCATGCAGCCAGGTACTGATATTCCCGTAAGTTTCATTGGTACTAGAGCAGGTGAAAGTATTCCAGGAGAAACTAAATTATTGAATAATCCCCAATCTAAGACCGGTCACAAAAAAATCTCGGTTGTTCATCCTAACTTATCTGATGTCAAAATTAAAGAGATTGCTAATCGTATAATTGATGGTGCACTAATTCCTCATGAATATGATAGGAACATATTAAGGTCAATCCTTACATCTTTAGTACCAGAATATGAGCCTTTGAAAAAGGACGAGGTAGAGCCTTTGATACTTAAAGCCTCTCCTAAAGCTCAAGCATGAAAATAATCTCTTGTTAATATTAAATAATTTTAATAAAAATTACTGTCGATTGTTTGTTACATAAATCAATTTTACTTTAATCGTCACAATTAAATGAGACCTCTTTTTTCTACAAACCCTTCCACTGGAATAAAAATTAAATCCTTTAGCCAACACAGCGATGCCAAAATAAGCAATATGTTAAGTAAAGCTTCGGAAGCTCAAAAAAGTTGGGAGAAGTCTAATTTACAATTTAGGTTATCATGTATTAAACGCCTATCTGAGGTACTTTCTGACTCTAAAAAAGAATATTCTATTTTAATGGCGGAAGAAATGGGAAAACCCTATAAACAAGGAGTTGGTGAAATAGAAAAATGTATTTGGCTTTGTAATTACTATATTGAAAATTCTGAACAATTTTTAAAAGATAATAATATTCTCGATGGTGATCAGAGAGGATTTGTTACAATGCAACCACTTGGAATAATTCTTGGCATAATGCCTTGGAACTTTCCTTTCTGGCAGGTGTTTAGATTTGCTGTTCCTAGTTTAATTGTAGGTAATGGTGCCGTACTAAAACATGCTTCAAATGTCCAGGGATGTGCCTTTAGCATAGAATCTTGCTTTTTAAATTCAGGTTTTCCAAATTATTTATTTCAAAATTTTTCTATATCTAGTAACCGAGTGTCAAGTGTCATTGAGAATTCAAAAATATCTGCAATTACCTTAACAGGAAGCACTCCAGCAGGTAGATCTGTTGCCGAAGCATCTGGAAGAGTACTAAAGAAAACAGTTCTAGAGTTAGGTGGTAGCGATCCTTATATAATACTAGAAGATGCCGATATTAAAAAATCAGTAAATTGCTCTATCAATGGAAGAATACTAAATGCTGGACAAAGTTGCATCTCCGCAAAAAGATTAATTATAGTAAAAACTCTTTATGATCAATTTTTATCCCTTTTAGAAGATAGTTTATCACAAAAAATTATGGGTGATCCAAAGGATGATGTTGATATAGGCCCCATGGTTTCTTTCGAAGCTAGAGATGAAGTCCACAGACAAGTGTTAAAATCTATTGAAAAGGGTGCAACTTTAATTTTAGGAGGTGAAATTCCTGATCTTGAAGGGGCTTTCTATCCAATTACTTTACTTGCAAATGTTGAACCTGGTATGATTGCCTTTGATGAAGAAATTTTTGGGCCTGTGTTTTCAATTATTAAAGCTGAAAATGAAGAACATGCAATTAATCTAGCTAATGATTCACCTTTTGGCCTTGGTGCTGCAGTTTTTACAAAAAACATTCAAAGAGGTGAAGATATTGCCAAAAATAGATTAAATGCAGGACTATGTTTTGTGAATGATTTTGTTAAGTCTGATCCACGTTTACCATTTGGAGGTATTAAACAATCAGGTTTTGGGAGAGAATTATCTAGCTATGGACTTTTGGAGTTTGTAAACATCAAAACAATAGTTGTAAATGATGATTAAAACTCAAATAATACCCCATCAAAAATTTTTAATATTTTTAATGATTCTAAGTTTTACCAGAATCTCAGCAAGTAATAATAAGCTATTTTGGGATGGAAGGGACTGGCTTAGGGTGGAAAAGTTAGCAAGCTACGATGTAAAAACAGAGTTTATTATAAAAAAATCTTATCTTGAAGGAGCGTTGGATGGTCGAC
>NZKX01000121.1 GCA_002694025.1 Fidelibacterota bacterium
CTCAAATAGCTCTGCTGAATTCTCAATTCCATGTTCAATAAAAGGCTCCAATAAGCGATATGCAATCGCATGTTCTCCCGAACTCATTAGCCTCCTAGAAGTCGATAGGGAGTCTGATAGCCGAATCCGCTTTTGCCTATCCAGAGTATCATTCACCAATTCTACAAACTTGTTAACTAAATCATTATCTATCAATTCCGATGACAGTCCTTCTCTCTCTGTCAGTTCAAAAAGTAACCTCTCTGAAGATTGAATATCTCCAGAATATCCTATGTCCATTATGCTTTTTGTCACACCTGATATGTCCACATCACTGCTTTCAATCATTGAATGAATCCCATTCTTCGATTGTTCAAGAATCCTGTCAGATTCGGAAATTAATCCGATTTTCTTCAATGATCTGGCATAAATTAGGTTTGTTCTAAAGGTCAGCGTACCCTCGTTTGCATCGCATAAGTTTATGACTTGATTGTTAAGATTCTCCGTGTACATCATATCAACAAGATCTTCAATATTCGCTGGATCCCTGATCTTCTTACTTATTTCTTCAACAATTCTCCGAAAACCCTCTTCATCACCCAATTTTGAAAGTGATAAAGGATAGAATTTGCAGCAATGGAAGTTTCTGTCTGTTATATTTGAATTTTCAAGTAAGGTAACAATCGTCCCCCATTCCTTTGCCCTGTACATTTTTTGTAGTCTTAGAAATAAGTCGTTTAGGATAGTCTTCTGTTGTTCGTCGGAAAATCTCGCCTGGCCGGTTAATACACGAGTTACGCGCTCAATTTGTTCAGTTCTCGGCCTGTAGCTACTAAACCTGCCCTCTATATCGAGCCTCAGTCTTACTATATCCATCAGGCTGGAGAGGCTATTTTCTTTCTCTGAAATCCTCTCTATCTTCTCAATAACTGATAATCTTCTCTCTTTCAATGCCATTTCGAAAATCCCAAGTATAGCCTGATGGCATTCTTCGTCCCCCAACCCTGATCTTATTGCATTAGTTAGCTTTCTTGGCTTTTTCAGAAAATAACAGAAATCTAGGTATCTACGATACCTTTCTACATCCTCATTCAAAGCAGGAAATCCTATTCTTGAATCGCAATCCTTCAGAAATTTTTCCATAGAAGACTTAGTTTGAGTCTTATCTTGGGTTCTCACCGAATTACTCACATGGCTTGGAATGAGAATGGATATATTAAGGGAGTATAGGACGATTAATCGTGGCATCTATTGTCCTGCTTCACAAAGTCCCGGCCTTGTGGGAAGTAGAGTGTAAGGGAGATAGGGGGAAAAATCCAGGTTTTTCATCTGATTTCGATGAGCTGGCCAATCTCGATGATACCGAATCGGGCTTTTTCGACTCCATGAGGCAAGATCTTTTTTTCTTGTTGGCGAAGTCTATTGCTAAATACTTGGAAATTGAAACAGTCCATGTTATCCTATGTCATGATAGTAGCGAAAAGAGAAACTGGGATGTCATTGATAGGAATGGAGTATTCAGAGGGGGGGACGGTTTTGTATTTTGGAGTTCTAATTCTCTAGAGATGATGCCTAAGATACTCGATGCCCAAGTGCTTATCGTGAGGGGAAACTATCCGAACTTTCACAATAAAATGATTAATTTCTACGACCCAAAATCAACAATCTTCTACCCAGCGACATCATTATTTTTCCCTCATTTCGGAGAAAGAATAGGTAATTGGACCGAAAGGGTAATGTTGGGATATCACGATATCGACGAAATCAAACAGGTTATTTCAAGGTTAACAGAGGAATCAATTTTTTCAAGAGTAAAGCCGCCAGTGATACGAACTCCAAAGTCAAAAACAGATGACTTACAGATGAGACGTTCGGTCCGCAACTATTGCTTAGAATGTATCAAGATATCCAAATCAATACTGACTCGCGAATCTCCCGGGGAGTATTCTATAGTTCTTTACGATGAGAAGAAAAATCTTGAAATCTTAACCTGCAAGTACCCAAATGCTTCTCTTCTGCCGTTCAAAAAGGCACCATCCCCTATCTTCGAATTCAATCCAGCATCATCTCGAGATATAGACATCCTATTCACAGGAACAACAATTCAAAAAACAAAGAACGCCCATTTATTCAATCAAATTATCGACCAGCTATTGGTTCATATGCCAGAATTAAAGGTTGTAATTGTGGGCGTCGAGGATGGGGACGTGGAATTAAAGAAAAGATGGCCCGAACAGAATGTCGAGATTTTAGGTAGGATTCCTAAAGATCAATTATGTGAGGTTTACAACAGAAGTAGAATTCACTTGATTACCTCCGGAAGGGATTGTTTCCCCCGGACAATCCCGGAGTCAATTTGCTGTGGATGCTACAACATTGTTCTGGACATCCTATCAGATGGAACTTCATTCATCGAGGAAAACCCAATTATTGGAAAGATTATCAAAACAACTGATTTGATCCCCCTTTTGGAGCCAAGTTACAACATCTCCGTGCAACTAGACAACGATTTTGCGAAAAGAGAAATCTTAGAGTCTATTAAAACAGAGCACGACCACTTTACTGTAGCAACACTTGGTAGGAACCTTCTTCCGCTTGAACAAATGATACAATTGGATAGGATTTGGGAGCATATTGATCTCAGTCTTTAGGAATATCCTTTCTATTACGGACCATCGCCTGCAAGTATCGTGACTTATCCTCGTGTAAGTCTATACAAACTCCGCCCAAAGGTTGCCATCCATTCCCCATCATCTTTTTCACAAGTCTTCGTAAATCTTCTTTATTCGCTGCAGCTTCTATCGTATATTCCTCCCACATAGGACTCAAACCTCCGATGACTACTTCTTTTCTAAATGAATCCACATCTGTCTAGCTCTAGGGTCTCTCTCAATTTCCGCTAGCCTACCAGGTACTAGAGTTTCAGTAAACGTTCTTTGGATTTTCATCAATTCAAAATCTTCTGTAAAGAATTTCATTAATTCAGGCAAATTATAATACATTGAAATATATCTCGTATTCATGTCCTCCCTGATATAATCAAGCAGGTATGAGTCGGTAAAAGAGAGAGGATGCTTCAAAATTAGACTCCCTCCCTTTTTTATTGCATACGAGCAACATCTGGAAAATGATGAAAGCTGTTCATCTGTGGTAAGATATTGAATAACTCCTATTCCGAGGACTAAACTACAGCTTTCTTTTTCCATTATCTCAGAGAAATTAGTGGCATTACATCTGATTCCGATCACATTCTCCAATCTTTCTTGCTCGATATTTTTGTTCAGGAAATCTATACTCTCTTGTACGAAATCGCAACCTATTATCATCTTCGCCCTTGTCATCTCGGATAATAGCATGACATGCCTTCCAGTACCGCAACCAACGTCGACAACTACGTCGTTAGTTTTGATTCCAGCGTTCTTTACAATCCACTCAACTTCAACTCTATCAGTCAACTCCGCTAATTCGGCGCCGTACCTCCAAGGATCATGGCTAACAACATCTTTTGACCTATCTTCAAAGATCTTCTTTATATCATCTTCAGTAGACATTTCATCACCCTTCTTAAAGCGATATTTCAGAGTCTTCGTTAGATTGTGAGGGCAGTTCATTGTAACTAATTCCTGTTGTCACATCCGGCAATACTGCATTAGAGAAGAACAGATGTTTGAATCTGGTCAAATCTCCTGGTCTGGAATTTGGAATAGGTAGAACCCTTACTCCCAGAGGCTTTTTCAAAGCCGAGCTGATTGCGAAGATATCAAAAAACATACTAGAGATAACCTTCCTAGAACTCCTATTTGTGAGTGGAAGCATGTCAATTCCACAACCACATGTGGTCGATAAAAGGAGCAAATCCGCCATGTTCACCTCTCCGTTGGAGTATCTGCTACTGAGCAGACTATCCTCAAGTACTGAATACATTATGCCATTGAAACCCGTGGTTTTGAATTCCCCCGAGTCTACAATTTCTTTGAGAATTCTCGAGATAAATGTGTGCATGAACATAGTTCCATTCATGCCGAATTTAAATTCCATATCCCCTCTTGACCTCGCAATATTGCCTAACCTTTCCAATAATCCAACTACACTTTGATCTTCTAGAGGGTACGGATATGGGGCA
>NZKX01000122.1 GCA_002694025.1 Fidelibacterota bacterium
ATCAGAAGGCTTGCAACTTTCATGGAAATATAATATAAGTTTTACAGATAATGATTCGGCATATGTTGGTATTGCTAGGTCAGGTACTGTCCGTGATGAGAATGGTACATCTATTGGATCAAACAAAATCACCCAACCAGCAGTAAACTTTTTTGTTCAAAATATGTCGTTTGTAGATACCTCTACTGGTCAACATCCGTTTATGGACATTGTTGTTCATGATGTAAATAATAACGATACTATTGAAATAGGAATTGATAGATTCTTTGTTGGTGCGACCGTGGGAACAAGGTGGCGAGCAACCGCATTTATTATGGATTTCCAACTTGACTCTGGGGCAAATTACCCTTCTCCAGGATCGTCTTATCAAGTTGATTATAATAGACCATACTTTTCTACAGATACAATTCGCTTCTCCGTGGAACCAGAAGAGGCTTTAGATCTATCCATTGTTCAATCGGATCTCGATAGCATAAAGGTGGTGCCAAACCCTTATGTTATGACAAACATGATGGAATCAGCTGTTTCTAATCCGTTTCTAAATCAACGTAGAAAAATCATGTTTACTCACATACCTGCAAACTGTATTATAAAGATTTTTACCGTAAGTGGTGTTTTAGTGGATGAAATTATTGTTAATAATGAACCAAATAATGGCATTATTCATTGGGATTTGTTAACTAGAGAGAATTTAGAAGTTGCAGCCGGCATGTATGTCTATCATATCAACGCCTTGGATATTGGTGAAGAAAAACTTGGAAAATTTGCAGTAATTAAATGATGTTTAAATCACTTAAATATATCGCTTTAATACTTAGTTTAATTTTTGCGAATTTACCTGGGCAAACGATTAATCGCTATGGAACAACAGCAGCTAATTTTTTAGAAATAGGGGTTGGAAGTCGAGCTACTTCTATGGGTGATGCTTATGTTGCTGTTGCGAATGACGTGTCATCAATATATTGGAACCCTGCTGGACTTGCTAGTGTCTCAAACTCTTCAGCATTGTTTATGGTTCAACCATGGTTAATCGATATTGACATGTTATTTGCTGGTGGTGCTGTAGTAGTACCCAACGTGGGTGTGATTGGATTGGGAATTACTCATTTGGATTACGGCGAAATGGATGTCACCAATTTAGAATATCAGGATGGAACTGGTGAAAGGTTTGGAGCATCAGATATGGCTGCTACTTTTACGTTTTCTAGGAAAATTGTTTCATGGTTTTCCTTTGGTTCATCGATGAAATATATAAGTTCCAATATTTGGCATAGCTCTGCAAGTGCTTTTGCTGTTGACCTCGGAGTTTTAGTAAATACAAAGTTCTTCTCCTTTACAGGAAACGATAAGGATGGAATGAACATAGGTATGAGTATATCAAATTATGGTACTAGAATGCAGTATGATGGCATTGATAGCTATCAACCCATAGATATTTCTGAATTTGAAGAGGGAAATTATGGAGATGTAGCCGGGCAGTTTAGAACATCTGAATGGGAATTGCCTTTGATTTTTAGAATCGGATTTGCTTTAAAGCCAATCGTATCAAATATTATGAATCTAACTATATCTGCTGATGCATTACATCCTAACAATAATGCGGAATCCATCAATCTTGGAGCCGCCTTGGATTACAAAATTCCAGGTTTTGGTCAGGTTAGTCTTACCTCTGGTGCTAAAAATGGAATGAAAAGTATCAATAGCGATGGAAATGATTTTAGCGTTTCTTTCGGCCTTGGCGCCAAGATGTTCTACTTGGGAAATAAATCGCTTTCTATCGATTATACATATAAACCTATGGGTATTTTAGGTAATGTTCAAATGTATACAGTTGGTGTTTCTTTCTAATGATATATAATGAGATTCACTCACTTTCTTATTTTTTTATTTTTAACTCTTAGCTGCTCTGAAAATCCCTCTGTGCCTGAGGAAGTAATTCTGGCTCGAGTTGGTGAAAAATTAATAACAATTCAAGATTTTATCAGAAGATCAGAGTACACTATACGTCCAGATTATTGTAGACAAGATAATTATATTCACAAAAAAATTATTTTAAATTCATTAATTGCAGAAAAATTGACTTCGCTCGAGTTTGAAAAACAAAAATATGAATTTCAATCTAAATACTCAGAGGAATATTTTAAAGGTAGAAGGGAGCAGGCAATGAGACAGATCATGTATTTTGAAGAGTATTTTTCGAAAGTAAACATATCTCCAGAAATGGTACAAAGTAATTTTAAAATGGCTAGCAGAAAAGTTAACCTTCAATTTTTAAACCTTCCTGATACAAACGTAGCTAAGAAAGTTCAAGAATTAGATAAGCAAGGGATTCCCTTTGATTCAATCCATAGTGTTATTTGGGGTGGGAATGCACCAAGCAAAGAAATTGGTTGGTTCGATCGTGAGCAGGAGTATGTACATAAAGCTATTTTTACAACCAATGTAAAAAAAGGAGATTTATTGGGGCCCTTTCTCACAGATGAAAACACATATGTTCTGTTAAAAATCAATGGATGGACTGAAAGCTTACCTATCACTAGCTCTGATCAAATTTTATTATGGAATGATATCGATGAGAAATTGACTGAATCGAGAGCAAAGAAAGAATATTTATCATGGGTTCAAGAATTAATGTCGAATAAAAAGATTAACTTTAACAAAGAGATTTTTTATGAGTATGCTGAGCATGCGGCAGATTATTTTTTTAAGATGGATTCGGTCAAGAAAAAAATGTTTAATCAAGTTCTATGGAATGATCCAGAAATTGATAACAATAGTTTTTCTTACAAGGAGCATAAATTAAGTGAAGATGAAATTATCTTTGATTATGAAGGTGAGAATTGGTCCATTAAAAAATTAAATGAACAATTACAATTTCATCCATATGTGTTCAGGAAACGAAAAATGAAACGAGAAGAGTTTCCAGAGCAACTTCGATATGCTATAGCTGATTTAATTCGAGATATGGAGATTACTAAGGCAAGCTATAGCAAAGGCTATGATAACCGATGGAATGTTAAGGGCTATGAAGAAATGTGGAAAGATGTACATAAAAGCAAAACTTATTTATCTTTATTAAAGGAAAAGAATAAAACAATAGAAAATCAAGAAGCATGGCTTAATTTTATGAACCCTATAGTAGATTCTTTGCAAGGGAAATATTCTGACAAAATTCAAATAAATATAGATGCCTTTGAAAAGATTAAATTAACGCAAACAGATATGATGGTTATCCAAAGAGGTGTCCCATATCCAATTATAGTACCATCTTTTCCTATACTAACATCTGATAATAAATTGAATTATGGAAAAACATTTAATTAGTAGGTGCTTCACCTTTTTTATTTTGCTTTTTTGCTTTACATACTCGCAATTCTATCGAGGAGCTGAACTGCGAACTTTAGAGCCAGTTTTGTATGGAAAATTTGAAGTACGCTACAAACCAGCTCAGGGCGAGGGTTTAGTTTCTTCTTTTTTCGTATACAATGATGACTTCCCTAATACTAGTTGGGTTGAAGTTGATGTAGAAATTCTAGGCAGATTTCCAAATATTGTAGATATGAATGTTATCACAACAACAAGTCATCTCAGGACTCACTATCTCTCAATGGATACTCATTTAGATTTTCAAGTATATGGTTTTGAATGGACTCCCGAGTACGTTGCCTGGTTTATTAATGGAGAAGAGGTCTATCGCCAAACAGCAAGTCACATAGGAGATCTAGTAAATCCAGCAAAAATTATGATGAATATTTGGAATCCAACTTATGATGACTGGGTTGGAATTTGGGACGATAGAGTTCTTCCAAGGTTTGCTTATTATGATTGGGTCCGATATGCCTCGTATACTCCTGGTAATGGAGATACAGGCACAGGAAACAATTTTACGTTTCAATGGCAAGATGATTTTGATGAATTTGATAATAGCCGATGGGAAATAAGCAACAACCATACCTGGGGTGGCAATCAAGCTCTTTTTATTGAGGAGAATGCTCTTTTCGATAACGGCTATTTAATATTATGCCTAACAGATGATGAAAATATTGGATATCAAGATCAAGAAAAACCCCATTTGCTTTGGGCTCGGGCAAATGCTGATTCAATCATAGTGCAGTTTAGTGAAGAATTAGACCCAGAGACTTCACAAAATGTAAGTAGCTATACCATCCCAGGAGCTTCCATAGCTTCAGCAACTTTGATGGAAAATCAGCGTACAGTTCATTTACATGTTGAAGATATGATTTTAACTGAAGCTTATACTTTATATATCATAGGCATAAACGATGATGCAGATCCTCCTAACAACCAAGTAGCCCAATCTGTTAATGTAGATATGCCTGATCCAATTTCTTTCCCACTAAAAGTGAATGCTGCAGGTGAAGAGTACAATGAGTTTTTACCTGACCAATTATGGTCCTCAGCTGTTGAATACGGGCATATGAACGGCAATTACCAAATTACTGATGAATCTATTTGGAATACATCACAAGAGCCTATTTATCAAACTAGTTTGAACAGAGTTGTTTCTTATAAGGTTCGAGTGCCCAAAGGCATATACTCAGTAGTATTAAAACTTTCAGAAAATCATTACAATGAAATAGGTAGTCGATCTTTTGATGTGTTCGCTGAAGATTCCTTATGGATATCAAATTTAGATGTATTTCAACACGCAAATATTCATACTGCTTTTGATACGATTCTAAATGCAATAAGGGTTGAAGATGGGATACTTGATTTATACTTTTCTGCTATAAATTATGGTGCAGGATATGAATATGCAGGTCCTTTTTTAAATGGTATAGAAGTTCATCTTCTTGAACAGCTTTCTATTAATACAAATCACCCCAAAGACTATCTATTATCCAAACCTTTTCCAAATCCATTTAATAACCAATTATCTATTCCTATTGATTTGAAAAGTGAATCATATGTTAAAATCGATGTACTTAATATTAAAGGCCAAATAATAAAAAATATTTATAGTGGTTCACTTTTACCAGGATATCACAATCTAAAATGGAATGCTAATAAAGCTGCCAGCGGGATTTATTTCATTCGATTAAACATTAATAATAAAAACCAATATGAAAAAACAATTTTGCTTAAATAAACTTTTATTTTTTACTTTATTTTCTACCGTAATATTTTCAAGACCTTACAAAGGAGGAGAATTAAGAACCGAAGATTCTTTTCGATATGGTAGATTCGAAGTAAGAATGAAATCTGCTTTTGGTAATGGAGTGGTTAGTTCTTTTTTTACATATAATGATTTTTGGGAGGAAGGGCTCGACAACAGCTATTGGAATGAAATTGATTTTGAGTGGTTAGGTAATTATGATGATAAAGTTCAGACTAATCTAATAATTCAAAACGAATGGGATTTACCAGATCTTGTTAATTTAAATATAAACCCTCATGTAGACTTTCACACGTATGCCATTGAATGGACTCCGACTCATGTTAAATTTTTCATTGATGATCAAATGATTCGATCTGTAGATAACTTCTATGCAGATTCACTATATCATTATCAAAAGCTCATGATGAATATTTGGCAACCTACGTATGAAGATTGGGTAGGCGAATTTGATCCTAGTATTTTACCCGTCTATGCATTTTACGACTGGGTTAAATATTATGCATATGTACCAAATTCTGGTAATGCGGGCACTGATAATAACTATATTTTATTGTGGACAGATAATTTTAACTATTATGATGCTTCACGTTGGGATAAAGCAAATCATACTTGGGACGGGAATAACTGCGATCTTATATATTCCAACGTGGTCTTTGAATATGGCTATTTAATTTTATGTTTAACTAACTCTACCAATACTGGTTATAATGGTGACCCTTTAGAGATAGGTTTAGATCCCATTCCTTATCAATTATCAGTTGGGACGCCTTTTCCAAATCCATTTAATAACAATGTGGTATTCCCAATTAATAATATAACATCAGACTATATCGAATATTCAATCTTAGATG
>NZKX01000094.1 GCA_002694025.1 Fidelibacterota bacterium
AAGCATTTGACTTTCCAAATATTAAATTTCAGTCTACATCAATAGTAGTAAAGGAGAACACCTTAGAAATCGAGGGTAGAATTGAGTTTGCAGGGAAAGAAAAAGAAATCAAGACAGATGCCAAACTGATTAGTCTCGATAATAACTTATTTGCTATTGAAGGTGAGTTAAATATTTTATTATCAGAGTTTGAGGTTGAAAGGCCTAGCCTTTTATTTGTTGAAATAGAAGACTTAGTAAAGATAAAATATTCAATTAAAGGAGTACAAAATGAATAGAAGAGAGTTTCTAACAACTTCGGGCAAGGCAGCATGTGCGTGCGCTTTAGGTGCTGGATCACTTTTTGTAACTCATTGTTCTAGCCCAACTGATCCCGTAGATTCAACTGGAATAGAACTAGATTTTGATTTAACGAGTAATGATTTTGTGGCATTACAGAACGATGGTGGCTCGGTTGTAACAAGTTCGAATGACATTGACCCATCAGGTTTGTTACTTCTTCGATCTGGGGATAATGTAAAAGCATTTACGAGAAGATGCACTCACCAAGGACATCCGGTAAATTCATTTTCTAATACCGGTCTCGCTGTTTGTAATCAACATGGTGCTGAATTTAATACTAATGGGCAACATATTTCTGGCCCTGGAGGAGGATCGTTGAAATCTTATGATACTCTTCTTGAAGGGTCCATTTTGACAGTCTATGGTGGTTGATTTACCAAAGTCTCATTTGGAAAAATTGTGAGTATCATTTCACACGATTTGCTCAATAAGCTTTTTCCTCTCTTTACATACCTTCTATTTAATTCTTGCAGTAATACTCCTATAAATCTTCATATGCCCGCATTATTTTCAGACGGGATGGTATTACAAAGAGACACGACAGTATCAGTATGGGGGAAGTCCTTACCTGTTTCTAATGTCCAACTTTATCCATCGTGGGGGCAAGCAGTTAAAACGGTATCAGATTCAAATGGAACCTGGGAAGTCCAACTTTTGACCACAAATGATAAAAAAAATCACACTTTAGAAATAAAATCGTTAAATGAGAAAATACTTATTCAGGACATTTTAATGGGAGAAGTATGGCTTGCTTCAGGGCAGTCTAATATGGAAATGAATTTTGATTATTGTTGTAATACAACTGACAGTTCCAATCAGGTGCTAAGCAACGATGTTTTTAATAATATTCGAATGTTTAATGTGAAAAAAGATTATGGGTTAAATCCTTCTTCAAGTATTAAAGGTCGTTGGGTTCCCGCTATTAAAGATTCCATAAAAACATTTAGTGCAGTGGGTTATTTCTTTGCAAAGAAATTGCATAATTCTTTAAATATTCCAGTAGGAATAATTCACTCTAGCTGGGGAGGTTCAGATGTAGAGTCTTGGATAAGCAAAAGTGCTCTAACTTCAATTAAGGATTTTGATGAAAGATTTTCTTCTAAAGAAAAGATCAATAAGGCAAAAACTAGCGAGGAGTGGTTTTCAAAATTGAAAAAGGTCGATATGCCTTCAGCGGGGTTTGACCTCTTACTTGGAACCTATTTCGATAAAAGTGATACCTCTGTAGGATATTTAGATTATTTTCTTAAAGCCTGGCAACAAATTGATTTTGAGGATGAGCATGAAATTTTAGCAAAAGAAAATTTCTATAATTGGCCTGAATTAGATTTACCAAGTTCTCTCAAAAATATTTATGGTTTTGATGATTTCAATGGTGTGACTATTTTAAAAAATGAATTCTATGTCGATAGTATTAGATCTGATTTGAAGATTGACATGGGTGAAGTTTCTCTTGGGTGGGCAGGTGAATTAAGAGAATATGACTTTTATATCAACGGTGTGAAAATCGGTTCTACGTTTGGTGAGGATAATTCTAGTTACCACATCAAGCTCAGAAAGGATTATCGTAAGCATTATAGGACTTACCCATTTAAATATGAATTAAGTTTTATGATCCCATCGCAAAATATTAAAGTTGGTAGAAATGAAATTGCAATTCGGGTAATTGGATCTGGAGAGATGAGCCCAATTAAGGTCTTATCAGGTAATTCTGACAATAAAATAAAAAGCAAATGGAAATACAAAGTTTCATCCGAAATCTATAAGCAGATGAACGATTTTAAGTATCCATATATTTCTTTTTATATCTATAATAAATCAGATTTTGACATAGGGGATCGCCCTGAATTATCCTCCTATAATTATAATGAGCCGAGTACTATATATAATGGTATGATAAATCCTTTAATTCCTTATACCATAAAGGGTGTGATTTGGTATCAAGGTGAAAACAACGCATTTCGACATGAAGAGTATGGTGATTTATTTTCGTTGTTAATCTCTGATTGGAGAAGCAAATGGGGTAGTGTATTCCCATTTTATTATGTTCAGATAGCCCCTTACTTTAATTATTATGATAGCAATGCTTCATTAAGAGAGGTTCAAAGAAAAGCTTTAAAAAATCAAAAAACAGGAATGGTCGTAACGTTAGATATCGGAGAAAAATACGATATACATCCTTCAAATAAACATGATGTAGGATTTCGCTTAGCAAGATATGCTCTTAAAAATGATTATAAAATAGATTTAATTGAGTCTGGACCTCTCTTTAAATCTTTATCAATTAATGAAGGCGTAATCAAAGTATTTTTTGATTATGTAGCTGACGGATTAGTTTTTGATCAAGGTGATTACTCTGAATTTGAGATAGCAGGTTTAGATAAAAAATATTTTAGGGCAGATGTTGTTAATCATAGTGACTACTTAGAAGTGTTTTCCCATGCGGTTTTAAATCCTGCATATATTAGGTATGCATGGTCAGATACAAGTGTGGCATCCCTTTTTAATTCTGAAGGATTACCTGCATCGTCTTTCAAATTTGAAAATGAATAGCTAGTTTTATTTTAACTATTTATCATATATTTAATGAAATGAGAACATTATTTTTTTTATCAATACTTTTATATTTTTCTTGCATTGGTAACTTTTCTTTCAATAAAAGTAATCCGAAAAAGCGTGGAATTGTAATAAAAGAAATTATTAAGGAAGTTCCTCCTGAACAACGTGATGCGATGGAGTGGTTAATTACTTATATGCCTGAAGCTGATGTGAAAAACCTTTCTCATGATTATCTTATTGAAAATTCCGAGTATGCCTTTAAGGCAAAAAACCATTTCCAATGGGCAAAAGATTTACCAGATGAATTATTTCTTAATTATGTCTTACCTTACTCAAGCTTAAACGAAAGACGTGATAGATGGAGAAAAGATTTTTTTTATAAATTTTCTAAAATTGTTGAAAACGCTAATTCAGCTTATGAAGCCGCTGCGATTCTGAATAATCAAATTTTTACAATTTTAGGAGTTGAATATTCAACAAAGCGACCAAAAGCTGATCAATCTCCTTATGAAAGTATTGATGCTAAACTAGCCTCATGTACAGGACTTAGTTTTCTGCTCATTGATGCTTGTAGAAGTGTTGGTATACCAGCAAGATTTGTTGGTACTCCAATGTGGCACAATGATTCAGGAAATCATTCATGGGTTGAAATATGGGATGGAGTGTGGCATTTTACAGGCGCCGCTGAACCAGTTGATGATAAGCTAAATCAAGTTTGGTTTTCCGATTTAGCAAGTAATGCTAAAAAAGGGGATATGAAATATGGAATTTTTGCAGCTACTTGGAATTATACAGAATTGTATTTTCCAATGGATTGGCTTCCAGGAGTGAAAATATATAATGCTATTGATGTAACTGATCATTATAAAAACCATATTCAAATAGATTCTGATCTAGTAACAGTTAGCATTAGGGCTTTGAACCAGGAAGGTCAACGGGAGTCAGTATCAGTAATCATAACTGGAGAAGACAATTTTTATTTTGAAGGTCAAAGCAAGAACGAAACTCACGATACGAACGATCATTTGACGGTTTTACTTCCTAAAGGTAAAGTTTTTACTATTCAGTCTGAGAATGATGCCAAAATTTTAGAAATTGAGAATGAGTGCTTGGTAAGTTTATCATCAAAATAAATGTAGAATTTGGATAAAGGTGTTTTGACTCATCAACATAATAATGCAAATTATGGTTGATCAATTAATAATTTTATAAAGATATG
>NZKX01000031.1 GCA_002694025.1 Fidelibacterota bacterium
ATGGTAACAACCGACAATGAGCCGCTGGTTAAGGCAACATAATCTGCGCCATTAATATCAACGATAATGTATTCATTATTTCCTACACCAATTGAATTTCTAGACCCATCTGTTGGGTCTACGGCCATCAATTCATGCCAAAATCCCATAGCATGACTATAGGTGAACACTTTGCTTACTGTAGAGCTACCGGAACAGGCGATATGTGCATATCTTTGATTTTCTGTTTGATAGACTCCATTGGCTGCGTCCGTGCCAGTTGGACTGCCATATTCATTTAAAGCAACAAGGTTAGATCCCGTAATGAAATCTCCATCATTGCCTGACGATGGTTTTGGTCTACGAGTTCGCCCCCAACTTGTATATTTATGTACTGACATGTTTTTATCTCCAAAATAAAATTATACTACTGTAAGTAGTTTATTTTCGCTGTTTTGCTTCATTCTTTTTACGGCGGCGAATCGCCAATTTCTTATCCCTTCGTTTTTTATCCGATGGCTTCATGTACCTCTGGCGCTCTTTTACTTCGTCAATGATACCAAGTTTCTTTGTTTTTTTAATAAATCTTTTTATAACTCGATCAATATTATCTCTTGGTCGAACTTTGATTTGATAATTTATAGCCATTAATTCCCCGCCAACTTTTTCCAAACACCAAAGTTTGGAAGTTTTGTTATATCAACACCAGCGTCTCTAGGGTCTGTTCCCGATAAAGGTCCTCGCCCGGGCTCACTTGGTGCTTGTGTTGGAGTTGTTCCTTCAAAAAGATTTACTCCATTATATGCATCTTTGCCGATAGCATCTAACATTTTCTTTTTCTTTCGATCAAGGTTTTCTTTTGCTAGTCTTGCTCTTTCGTTTTGAGTAATTTGGTCTATTGCGGGCTCTCTTTGTGGCACCGAATCTGATTCGGATAACAAAGAAGAAACACCATGCTCCAAAAGCACTTCTTTGATGCACTCCTTAATTAAAGGCTTCAACACCTTTTTTAACTCATTTTTGTCCATTTTAGTCCTTAAGTATTTTATTAAATAGATCGTCGATTTGACTTTGTTTGTTTTCTTTTAATTTAGCACGAAAATTATCAGTACTAAATTGAGTTTTAGATCCGGGGTAAACAAAGGCATTTGGAGTTGAGGGTTCCGATACGATATCAAAACAGATTAACTGAAAATCTTCTTCAACAATCGAAGCACCTCTTGCCATGTCTTCTTTTACTGAACCGAGACCTCGGGAAGAAATACCTAGTTTAACACCAGCCGCATTGAGATCTTTTAAGATTCTACCTGATGGCGTATCAAGAACTTTCATCTTTCCCATAACGTCATTGCCTTGCCACCATATATCAACCATAAGGTGGGAGACATTTTTAAGATTGACAACGGCGTCTTCGGGATGGTCTAGTTCGCCCGTGGCTCGGTTGTCTTTTACAATCTTCATATAGTTTTTAATTTCTTTCTCCAACACTTTTTTTGGATAGATTCTTCCATTTCCGTTTGGAGTGTCAGCAGCTTGAATTCGTCCAGAAAGATAAAGCACACCATTAGAAGCCTCTCTCTTCTCCCTTTCGGTCAAGAGATCTTGGCAAATTCCATCTTTGCATAGTTCAAAAAATTCTGTTAATAGCTTTTGCTTCATTGTTACCCTCCCCAACTCGATTGGGTAGCAATTTCCAGCCCAGCCAGCTTTTCAGGGTCATTATATGGTGCTGAAAATTTTCTGGCAAACCACGCTGGTGCATCGGAGAAAGCATCACCAAGTAGTTTTCCTTGCTTTTTGGCTATCGCACTCACCCATTCATTTGATAACTTTATCCTGCTGGAAAATACATCAATAACTTGATCTTCTCCTTTGAGGCTGAAGACTAGAACTGGACCATAGTTATTATCCATTCCAATTTCGAGAGTCCCCGTTCTCCGTTCGTTTTCGTATAGATCAAGCTCTTCATCAATCATTTTATCAAGGTTTTCTGGTACGTAGTGGTAGTTTCCATAATACCCAGCATCTCGTCTCATTTGTTGGCGATGGCGATTTAAACTAAATAATTGGTCTACACCTATGCTAGAAAGAGTGGGCTCATACATGTCGCCTTTTTTAAAATACAAATGCGTAACGCCTTGCTTTAGGAGTTGGTAGCCCTCTTTATTACTAATACCATATCCAAGGCCCGATTTTTCTCCAATATATAGATTATATTTGCCATAATCAGGCTCATGGAAGTCGTATTCGCCAGTTTCTGGATTCTTTTTCATCCTTCCTTGGATCTTGTTGCCTTCCATGTCTCTTCCCTCATAAGGGTCAGACTGAAAATATACTGGCTTATTGCCGTTGACCTGATATAGTTGGCTCAAAATTGATGCTTCGTTTTCAATAGCTGGTGAAGGACTGCCTCGCAATTGATCTCTCGGAATATATGGGCCGGGAAAAGAGCTTGGGTCTGCCTGTTCAGATATTTTTTCTATCTCTTCTTTGATAATATTTTTTATCTGTTGTTTCGTTAAATTCATTTTGTGGTTTTTCCTTATTTTGTGGACAAAAGTGCAGAAACTGCTGTTTTTAAAACTTCTGGGTCCATTCCAGATGGTTCGGCTAATGCCTCGATATCTTTTATTTTCTTTAAAGCTATGCTTTGTGCAGCTTTTGGAATTGCTTCGATTGCGGCTAAAACCTTGGGGTCATCACCTGTTAACAAAGCAGCAACAGTAGTTCTCATAACAGCAGGGTCAAGAGGAATATCTTTTAGAATAGTTTCTATTTCTTTTTTAAGATCACTTGATATCTCTTCGGCAGCGTCAGGAACGTCCTCGATAGCAGCCATAACCTGTTCGCCATCTTGCTCCGCAAGAATGGCTTCAAGCTCTTCGTTGATAATTTGCTTTACTCTTTGTTTTGTAAACTTCATTATTTTAATCCTTAAAACGGGCGCAACCCGCCCGATTCAGCTTCCAGAACAACAACGGCGAACTGGTTGTAGCATCCACTTAGCGGTAAAAACGTTATTCATGATCATCTCCTTTTGTTATTTTTATTCCAAAATCATTGAGCAACATAGACAAAAAATAAGAAGTACCAGCGGAAATACAACCACAGATAAACATATTCGCTATTTTATACTCGAAAGTAAATAGTTCAGTATAACCATTTATCAAGAATAAAAACACACCAACCCAAAAACCCATACACAAAGGACAATGAAAAAGTGTATTCCATTTCTTTGTATAGTCTTTCTCTGGTCTTAATCCGTCAAATATTGACCCGTAAACAAGGATAAAGGTCATTCCATACGCAGCTAGTATAAAGTGTAGTAAGTCCACGCATACCTCTTTCTTTCTTTTAAATAATTTTCGTTTTGATCGTTTCCATAGGCTTCCAGTTCAAATGGAATTTTGTAATACGCATCATTAGGTTTAAGCCCTCTAATCAAATTCCAGATCCAAAAGCCGACATATAGCACAATAAAACCAACAAAAAACAACTCCAAGTATTGCTGAAAATGAATCGTTTCATGTCTTTTGGTTTGTTCTGACATTTCGTATCTTGAAATGACAACTGGTCCCAAGGTTATAGCACCAATATCTATTGGAGCAAAATAAGATAACCATACAGGTATCTTGCTGTTTTCAACAAACCATGGCTTCCAGTTTTTCATCAATATGTGTACCTTCCATAGTAATATGGAGAAAACATGCCATGCTTCTTAATAGAACCTTTCTCTTCGCCATGAGGAATTTCCCCAAGGTCAGTAGAGTTTTCTACGTCTGGTGTTGTAAGAGAGTCATCAAACATATCGTCATGTGCTTCAAGAGCCTCCATGGCTGGTTTTTCTGTATCCATCCACTGACTTATCTGGAACAAAGACATCTTAATTGCGTCTAAATCCTTTGATTCGTGTATCTTACCCTCAAGTGATCCATAGACATTACCACCTTGAATTGAGTCATATTCGATAACACCAAACTTTCTTAAGTGTTCCATCAATCTAGATTCCGCACCGTACACTACCTCTGACATTAGATCTTTTGCAAATGCAACAATTTTCTTTTGTTGGTCCATTACAACAATGTCTATGTCTTTGTGGTCAAATATCATAATATCGCCATTTAATGCTCGTCTAGCTTGAATACTAAAAATTAACTTGTCAACATTTGGATCAACAATCTCAATCCTTATCAAGTTTGGATCCTCAGGCGGATTTATATTTAGCTTGATACTACTGTCTTGTGGGGTGGCAATGGCTGTGTTGGCAATGTTAATTTTCATTTTTTAGCACCTCCGCTATTAGGTCTTGAATGTAAAAAGTATCTTTTACCATATCTTCATCTATTTTTCTGCTAGAAAACCCATCCAGTTTTTCAAGAATTTTGTTAAATTTTTGATTATAATCGTCAGAAAACGATGATTTTACTAGCAAAGTATTTATTTTTTGCTTCAATCTACCCACTTCTTCATTCATATATACTTTGAGGCCAAGTCCATTATCAGAAAAAGATGTAATATAATTTGTCAAAAGAAGCCTTTGTTCATCCCTAAGCGTGTGTTTATAGGATTCATTAAACTTTTCAACAAACGTGTTGTAAGTTAAATTATCTATGTGTTTTAAATCTTTTGTTTCGGTTGTTTCATCCGACAGTAAGCTAAGCATTCTATCTTCCGAAACAATTCTTTGTTTTGCTTTTAGACTTGTTGATTGCAAGAACGACCCAATAGTCGCAAGGTCACGATAGTTTTCAACGAAACATGAAAAAAGTTTCGGATCTAGATGCTCGTTTATATGCTTTATAAGTTTTGTCTGCTCATTGAAGATTTCTTTACGATCAAGAGACTCCCAGTCTCTTTTAACTTCAAAAATAAATCTTTTAGCCTTGACAGGATCTTGACATTTAGTTTTCATCAAATCGTTATAAATGCCTAAGTCTTCTGAAAGAGCCTTTCCCTTCGTGAAGAATTCACGTAAAAGTTCCTTGACTTTTGTTTGCTTTTCAATGTTTTCTCGGACTATAGCCCTTGTTAACTCACGAATTAAACATTCGTAAAGAAAAGCGGTATTTCTTTTCTTATTATGTTTCATGTTTATCTTCCTTTTTAAATAGAGAATTTATTAAAGTGTTGATCTCCGCATTTGCAGTAAATAGTTTCTGTTCTTCTAAATCTTCAAATGACTTTTGTTCTTCAAGTTTTCCGTAAGAAAGAGGATCTATTTTGTGAGAATAGGTTCCAGCTAAAGACATCGCAGGATTTACACTTCTAGAGTTTTGCCCATAGTCTCCCACTTTCTTGTGGAACTGAGAATGTCTTTTCTTACGTGCGGGAGAGCCAGCACCCTTCTTCATGTTGTAAGAACCCCTTGTATATGAAGGTACGGAGTCATCATCTCTTTTGGCGGGTGGAGTGGCGAGAAGTACGTTATCACCTCCTTCATCACCCCCGGGCTCGCCCCCAGTAGGTGTCTCGCCTGCACCACCTCCGCCGGGAGGCTTATCGCCACCCAGATCGCCCAATGCATCACCGGGCTTGTCATCTTTTTTATCACCGCCAAGGCCACCACCAAGGTCTCCAAGGCCACCCGCGAGGCCACCGCCGCCACCGGGTTTTTCTCCAGCTTCGCCACCAGCGTTAGCTGCTTCTAGCTTAGCCATAAATTTCTTATCAAAAAACATCTCTCTTTGGTTTCGTAAGAATTCATCCTCAGACATACCAAATAGATGTTCTGCAACCCAACGCTTGCTAAAGTATCCTTCTGTAGCATTACCAGCAACGCTAAACTTCTTGTCCCATTGTTCAAGCTCTTGCAACTCAGCGATTTTGCTTGGGTTGTTTAAAAATAATTTAAATGACAAAAGGTCATCATTTCTATATCCAAGAGTAAAAAGATGTATGATTCCAATCTTTTCTAGCTCTGAAACAACAACTCTTTGCAATCTTTGGATAGTTCTTGAAAATCTAATATCTTTTTGGGCAAGAGAAGTCTTATCTTCTTGTCCTCCTTCGCCCATTGTTAAGTAAGACTGAGGCACCTTCAGAGCGGCAAATAACTTATCTCTAAGGTATTTAACGTCTTCAATCGTCGCCGTCATAGCACCGCCGGGTAAGTTCACTATGTCTGTGTTAGATTGCCCTCGAACAGGAATGTAGTAGTCCTCTTCTATAGAAAGAGGGTTGTATCGTAAATCAACCTTTCCAGTTGTTGGATCTGTGATTTGATGCCTCTTCATCTGTGTCATGACTTTTTGCATGTATTGTTCTACATCTTGTGGCGCAATCGAACCGACATCAATTTTAAAAACACGTCTTTCTGGTGCTCTCACAATGCGATAAGCCATCATTGCATCTTCCAATAATATAAGCTGTCTATAGATCCTCCTAGACGCCTCTAGGACGCTTGTACCATAAGGGGCATGCTTATCCCCTCCGAGTATTCTAAAGTGCGCTATTTGCCAATTTTCGAGCGTTAAACCACCACTATTCCATTGGTACTGAACGTAGTTTGGATTTGAAGGATCTTCACCCTCTAATCTTTCTATTTCTTGTGCAGGTAGCCCAATACAATTTCTAATTCCTTTCTCTTCATCTATGTCAAGGTAAAGAAATAAATCACCATACTTGCACATTGTTCTGC
>NZKX01000095.1 GCA_002694025.1 Fidelibacterota bacterium
TTCATCAGTGCCACCACCAATTGACATTAAACGACCATCTCTATATACTTTTGATAATGGGTTTTCCCATGTAAAACCCATACCCCCCCAATATTGTAAACAAGTATCAGAAACTTCTCTAATTAATTTCCCACATTTAAATTTTGCCATAGATGCAAGGTAAGTCATATCTTTTCCATCAACAAAATCTTCACATGCTCTATAAATTAAGGATCTCAAAGCTTCAATTTCTATCTGTAATTCTGCGAGTCTAAACTGTATAGCTTGATTATCTATGATCCTTTTTCCGAAGGCCGATCTATCTTTACAAAAACTAATAGTTTGCTCAATACAATCATCAAGTATCACTAAGGCGCTTGCAGCTAGGAAAATTCTTTCTTCTTGAAACTGTTGCATTTGCATAGAAAAACCATCACCTTCCTCACCAATTCTATATCTCATGGGTACTCGCACATTATCAAAATAAACTGGAGCTGTGTCAGAACTTCTTAATCCAAGTTTATCTATTTTTTCACCAATTTCAACTCCAGGCAATTTTGAGGGAATAATAACAAGCGATTTATTTTTATGAGGTTTATCATCGCTTGTGTTTAATAAAGTACAAAAGTAATCCGCCTGAGTAGCATTAGTTATCCACATTTTTTGGCCATTGATTATATAATCATCACCATCTTTTTTTGCATAAGTCTTGAGCGCAGCTACATCAGATCCTCCTGAATGTTCACTTACAGCAATAGAGGTTACATAATCACCAGAGATAGCAGGGGTTAAAAATTCATCTTTTAATTCTTTTGATCCATATCTATCCAAAGCAGGTGTAGCCATATCAGTTTGAACACCAGTACTAATTATTACTCCGCTGTCCAAACCATAGCCCAAGGCTTCAGCAAATACCATCCCATAGCTATAATCTAAACCCATACCTCCATTTTCTTCTCCTTTAGTAATTCCCAGAAGATCCAAGTCTCCCATTTTTTTAAATAGTTCATGAGCGGGAAATTTTTCATTTTTTTCCCATTCATCGGCAAAAGGTTTGATTTCATTAATTGCAAAATTTTTGACTGTGTCAAAAAGAGCTTTGTGCTCATTATTAAGTTTCATATTAGTCCTTTGTATTCCAAAATGGTTTTCTTTTCTCGAAAAAAGATTGAAACCCTTCACGTCCTTCCTCGTGAACAATGCATTCAGAGAATAATTTAGCGGCATGATGAGTATCAATATTATAGTTTAAATTAAGAAGATTTTTTGTAACGGCTATTGCATTTGGAGAGCATTTTTCTACCTTTTTCATTATTTTTAAAACTGCATTATCTAAGTCTTTTCTATCCTTCGCAACATAATCCACCATTCCTATTAAAAATGCCTTATTTCCATCGATAACATCTCCTAGAAGCATAAGTTTTTTTCCTAAATTGAAACCCACCTTTTTTAAAATGTAGGGAGCAATTTGTGCAGGTGTTAAACCTATCTTTGTTTCTGTTAAAGCATACTTTGCGTCACTTGTTGATATTAGGAAATCAGTTGCACTCGCAATGCCAACGGCACCTGCCATGCAGTATCCCTCCACAACGGAAATAGTAATTTTAGGTATTTTACTTATTTTAGTGAATATATCGCCAAATTTTATACTCATTCTCAGTGCTTTATCACGCGCATTATTTTTTTCAGAAGCAATGTGTTGCATCCATTTAAGATCAGCTCCTGCGCAAAAAACATTTCCTTTTCCGCGAAAAATAAGGCCACGAATGGAAGAATTTTCTTCAACAAAATCTAAAGTCACAGCAATTTCTTTAATCAAAACTTCGGATAAGGAATTTCGTTTTTCAGGCCTATTAAACCATATGGTAATCCAATTATTTTTAAATTCTAAAAGACACTCTTTAGTTTTTGGTATTTTCATATTTAGTGGTGTTTTTCTTTTAGTATATCAAATAATTCTTTTGTAACTGGAATAGGGTATTCTAGAAGCTGTTGAGCATAAGCTTTTCCCTGCGGGTCAACATTCAAACTTGCCATACCTCCTCCACCCAGCGAGTTTTTTAAAAGAAAATTAATTCCGTTGATTCCTGGGAGTTTCCACTTCAAAACATCACCTTCCAAAACATGACTGAAAAACTTTGATATGTTAGGAGAGCATAGTTCACTATCAATAAAATCAAAGTATTCTTTTCTCCTTGCAATAACTCCTATGTTTGCATGGTCTCCTTTATCACCACTTCTTGCATATGCTAAATTAATCAAAGGTACTCTATGATCCTTTATGAGGGAAGTAGTTTTTTTCTTTGAAAAAGACTTAGTTCTCATCTTCTTGACTACTTTAGGCTCATATGTAGATACCTGGAAGACGTTATTATTCATTTTTACTTTTACTTTTATTTGGTCTTTAGGTAGTAAAAAAGAAAATAAATGAATAGAGGGTGATACCTTAGGTCGGCCTCCTAAATAATTAATGACCCCGGCAGCCATTCCTGTTACGGCTTGTGCTACTTCTTTTGAAAAAATACTTAAAGCTTCTTTTTGAACATGGGTCACAACAATTCGCAGCACAATTTCCTTAGTTGAATGATTGATCATTTCCGGTCCATAAATAGAGTCAGAACCAATTAAATCATAGGCAGTATTAGAAAAATCTTTCAACTTTTTTTCTTTGAAAATATTAGAACACTTTTTAATAATCGCACGTCCAATTATCTTTCCTTTTTGTAGCGAGTCTTTTCCTCCAATGACTAGAGTTCCAATTGACCTATATCCATCCATATACGTAGCTGAATTTTTATAATATTTTGTGGGAGGATATCCTTTAGCACCTTCAACTAAAACTTTATCCGAACCGATTTCTTTAATTTTAACATTTGAAAAATCACAGATCACATCTGGTAAAATATACTCCTCAGGGTTTCCAATTTCATAAACAAGTTGCTCAGCTACTGTTCCAAATGTGACCAACCCACCGGTTCCTTTCGGCTTTGATACAATAAAATCGCCACTTTGGAACACATCTACAAATGGAAAACCAATATTATCATATCCCGCTACTTCTTTCCAATCTGTGTAATTACCTCCAGTACATTGCGCCCCACACTCAATAATATGTCCTGCCAGACTACCTGCAGAAAGGAGGTCATAATCAGAATGCTTCCAATTATATTCATGTATTAAAGGTCCCAAAACTAAGGCGCTGTCCACCACTCTTCCAGTAATTACAATATCTGCTCCTTTATTTAAAGCTTCAACTATTCCAGGTGCTCCAAGGTATGCATTTATACTTAGGCATTGTTTAGGTAAAATTGATTTCTTTTCTATCTCCGTAACCCCTTGCTTTCGCAGAGCAGGTAACTCAGCTAAAATATTATCTCCTTCGACAGTAGCAATGTTCAACTCTAATCCAAGTTTTTCAGCTTCAAGTTGAAGAGCAGTTTTACATGAATGAGGATTAATTCCGCCAGCATTTGTTATTACTTTTATTTTTTTATCTTTTATTGCTTTAAGAAGTGAGGTAATATGATCGACAAAATCAGTTGCGTATCCTAATTTAGGATTTATAAGCTTAGCCCTTGATAAGATTGACATGGTGACTTCAGCAAGAAAGTCGAAGACTAAATAATCAAGACTTGCTTTTTCAACAAGCTGCTTTGCTGCAGTAGAGGTATCTCCCCAAAATCCAGATGCGCATCCAATCCTAATTCTTTTGGAATTCATTTTAAATTAATACTTGTTGATGAATTTATTGATTGACCAAGCTTTTGCATGATTAATGTAGCCGATTCAATACCATTAATAGTATGAACACTTTTTCCAGCAGAATATAAACTTTCTGCCTTTTTTGAATTAGTGTTTTTTAATAGGTACTTTGATTGAAAAATAGATTTTAGGTTCAAAAGCATCCTAGCCTTATGTTTGAATCTACTTTTTAGTAATTTTTTTAATAACCATGAGTTTTCTTTTTTAAACTCTTTAGACTTTATTATAGAAACGGGTACGCCTGTTAACCTAGTTGTCGAAACAATATCTTTTTCTGATGCATTAACTATAGCTGTTTTATAGTCTTTAAGTGTATTGCATTCGTTTGAAGCAATAAATCTGGTCCCCATTTGAACACCATTAAATCCTATTTCTAATGCTTTAATTAACTCAAGTTCACTTCCTATGCCTCCAGCACAAATTAGCGGGAGACCTAAATCATTAAGTTCTGTATACATTTCTTCCATTGATTTCGAACCTAGGTGTCCACCAGCGCGATTATTTACACAAATTAAACCATCTACTCCAGCATCAATTCCTTTTTTGGCAAAATGACGGTCGGTAACATCGTGATAAACAAATCCTCCTGCCTGGTGGACTCTTTCACATACCCAATCTGGCTTTCCAAGAGACGTAACAAAAAACTTAATATTTTCCTCAAGAGCAATATCAATCCAATCAGACATACGCTCTAGATATTTCTTACTTCCTTTTTCTATTAATGCATTAAAACCGATCGGTTTTTCAGTCAGGGATCGTATGTACTTTATTCCTTCTCTTAATTCATATCCATGCACAAATGTAAGACTTACAGGTTGCAAAATTGCTATTCCTCCACCTTCTGAAGCTGCTGCTACCAGTTCAGGGTTGGAACATGGATACATTGCACCACATATGATTGGATATTCAATTTTTGAATGTCTAAGAAAAATATTTTTGGATCTTCTAATCATTGTATTTGAATTAGTGAGCATCCACTTAACTTTACATCATTGAATTGATTTTTTACAGTCAAATCAAGCTCTATTTTTTTTTGATTTTTGTTCTTTAAAATTTTTTTAACAATACCACTACAAGTTAATTGATCCCCGATATTTGTTATTGAAGTAAATTGGACATTATACTCTAAAATTTGGGACTGGTTAATATTATTAGTTAATACTCTACCTAGATATCCCATTATAAGCATTCCGTGAGCAATTACATCCTTAAAACCTACCCGATTTGCGTAGTCTGTATCAATGTGAAGTGGATTATGATCGCCTGATGCACCCGCGTAAAGCGCTAGGTTTGCTCTAGAAATTGGCTCAATTTTTAATTCAGGAAGTACATCTCCTACAGTTGCTTGCTTATGATTCCATGGACTCATGATTTATCTTATAACTAAAGTTGATATAGATTCTACCACTGAATCTTTATTTTGGTTAATAAACAGAGATTCAATTTCTACAAATTTCAAAGTTCCATTTTTCTTATGATAAATATCTTTAATTTTACTTTTCATTATAATTTTATCTCCAGCAAAAACAAGTTTATAATATTTATATTTCTGTCCTGCATGCAGAACATCTTTCATGCTTATAGAAAGGTCATCCAAATATTGATAAGGATTTTTTTGTTCATGTCCAACTGTTGTTAAAAAAGTAGGAGGTGTAAGTAGGGAAGGGTAGCCTTTTTCCAAAGCTGCTTTTTCATCAAAATATACCGGGTCAGTTTGCCCCGTAACCTTTGAAAAAAATTTAACCCTTTGTTTTTCCACATCAAATTTGATAATTGGAAAGGTTTTGTTTATCAAAGATCTATTTAACATTTTATTTAATTAAAAGTAGTATTTGCTTTTGCCATTTGGCCTAACAATTTAGGAGGAATAAATTGTTTACCATAATTATCAGCTAACTCTAAACAGCGTACATTAAATTTTTGAATTCCATAATTATTGACATATTCCAAAACCCCACCTGAAGATTTTGGAAATCCAAGGCCTAACATACTTCCAATATTTGCATCTCGAGCTGAAGTAATAATATTTTTTTCATAGCAATAAACTGCCTCTATTACTTGAGCGAAAATTAACCTATCGATAATATCTTTTTCTGGTATTTGGTTAACTGAGATTGGAAAATATTTTTCTAGTTTTTCCCAAATATATTTTTTCTTCCCTTTCGGGTATTGGTAAAAACCACCATATCCTGATCTCCCTTTACGATTAAATTTCAAAACCATTTTTTCAATTACTCTGTCCCACGGTCCTACATAGCTACTCTTATCATATTTTAAGATTTGTTTTCTAATTCTTCCAATTAGGTCAATATTAACTTCATCACTCAATGCTAAAGGGCCAACTGGGTAACCAGCTCTTTTACCTGCATTTTCTATCGATGTGGCTTTGATTCCTTCACTTAACATAACCATTCCCTCGCATGGATATTTTACAAAGACCCTCGTGGTATAAAACCCGGGATTATCATTTACAATGATAGGAGTTTTGTTAATGTTTTGTGTGAAATTAAGAGCAGTTTTAAGAGTATTATAGCTAGTTTCCTTCCCTTTAATTACCTCAACTAATTTCATTTTATGAACAGGAGAAAAAAAATGTAACCCAATAAAATTTTTGTTATTTCTTAGTTTTGAGGCTAAAACAGATATAGGGATTGTTGATGTATTTGATGCGATAAATCCATTAGGTTTTAAAAACCTCTCAGCTATTTTTAATACTTTAGTCTTAATTTTTAAATCTTCATAAATCGCTTCAATAATAATGTTTTTCGATGCAAGTGTTTCATAATCGGTACTTATTTTGATTTGGCTTTTAGTATCATCCATTTCTGCCTTTGTGATAAAGCCTTTTTCCAAAATTTTTTCTAAAATTTGATAAATTTTTTCTAAGCCCTCTTTTGCTTTCTTTTTAGTTAAATCAAGCATTAGTACTTCAAAACCTGATAAAGCAGCGGCATATGCAATACCGTGGCCCATTAATCCAGAACCAATAACTCCTACTGAAACATTATTTCTTTTTTTTAATTTATTTTCAATTGTCATTAAATTTAAAACTTAAATCATGATGAGTGTTCGTATGATTCTAGAATTTCCTTTTTCAATGATTTCAGTTCTCCAATAATAAAGTTTATTTCTTTCTTCTGATCTTTTAGCCGATCCAGCCTCTTAGAAATAGCTTTCATAGCATTTTCTGATTGAGTTTTATGTGACGGGTCTACTTCATATAAATCAAGATAAGTCTTAATGTCTTTTAATGAGAAGCCTAATTTCTTTGCACGTAGAATTATTAATAGACGAGCTCGATCTTTATAATTAAAAACTCTGGTATTCCCTGCACGATTAGGATTTAGAAGGCCTTTTGATTCATAAAATCTTATTGCTCTTTCAGTAATGTTTAACTCTTTAGATAATTGGGGGACGGTGTATAAGCTTTCTTTATGCATAATAACTAATGGGTAAAATAACTTACGCAATGGTTAGTTTCAACTTAAAGATAGTTTTGTTATTTACTATCAGGGAAAATTTGGTTACTAAATATGAAATTAAAAAGTTGTAGTAAGTCGTAAAATCGCAACTCTTCCTATTGCGGGTCCACCTATAATTTCGGTGTGTCTAGAATTCAAAAAATTAGAGATAGTAAAGTTTGCTTTTACAATATCATTAATTTTATATCCTAAGTGTAAATCAAGTACTGTATAAGGTTGGATATTCCCAAAATAGATTCCGGAAGACCATTTAAATCCGTCTACAAATCTTCCATTAATAGATGCAGTAAACGGATATTTTCTAGGGCTATATTGCAATTTCATTCCCGCTTTATGTTTAGGAGCATTAATTGGATCAACCGAGTTTGTAATTGGATTTAGAAATTCTGTCATTCCGAGATATGAATAGGTTAAATCTAGAGACCATTCCAAGTTAATCAGTCCGGTAAGACTTGCATCAAAACCCCACATATCAACATTGCCGTAATTTATATATCCCACTACAACAGGAGGCGTGTAACCAGGGAAAGTATCCATAGCTGTTACTCCCTCCAAACCATTTCTCCAGTGGTTAAATGATTCATCATAATCGTCAGAATCTACAATATCATTATTGACAATATCTTCAATTCTGTTAATTGATCCATCCTCATTATAATCTGTCTCCAAAACAGATTTTTCAACCACGATTGGTGTGATAAAAGTAACAGGACTTACAAAACTGCTGTAATTGCTTGTGTAAATATCTAGAGTTCCAAACAGTCTTGGACTTAATCTACCTTTATATCCAATTTCCCAAGACTTAACAATCTCAGGACCTATTTCTGGCAAATCTTTTACTTCTTGTCCATAAAATCCTTCAATTTTTGGATCGGTAGAAGGGTAAAA
>NZKX01000146.1 GCA_002694025.1 Fidelibacterota bacterium
AAAAATAAAATCCATTTTCTGATATTTCGTTTGGATTAAAATTTGCATCTTTTTCTAACCAACTCCAAAAGTTATCAAGATCTTTTTTTTCGTGAACCTTAATATTATCTAACATTTGCTCAAAAAGATTATCATCAATCCAGATATTCTTACGTGTCATGTATATTGTTCTTGGGCACATTACACACTTCATATTACAATAATTTGTCGTTTCAATATTAAAAATTGTGGGATTTTTATCTCTTAATATTTCCATTTCTTTTTCAATTATATTTGCCTCTGAGAGACTTAATGAACCATTTGTAATTCTTTTTTTAATTGGGTGTGATTTTTTAAAAAAATTTATATCATACATTTTTAGTGTCCCTCCCAATATCTCATTTTCTTACTTACTTTTTTTTCTTCCTTAAGAAATTTTTTTTTCCCATCTCCAAGCATTATAGGAATTTTTTTTAAAAGTGTTGACAGACTATCCATACCTGATTCTTCCAAGGATGCTGCTTGATCTGTACCCCAGCTAGCTCTATCCAAAGTAATGTGTCTTTCAATATAATCTGCGCCCAAGAGAAATGCTGCAATTGATGGACTAACAGAGCTCTCGTGTCCACTATAACCAATTTCACATTTAAACTTATTTTTTAATGTTTTGAGCAAATTTAAATTTAATAAACTTTCATCACATGGATACAAAGAAATACTGTGCATTAATACGAAATTACAATTAAATTTTTTAAATATTGATACAGCTTTTTCTATATCACTCATTGTACACATGCCAGTCGAAATAAATGTTTTCTTTTTTTCTTTTGCGACTTCTTTCAAAAATTCTGTGTTTGTTATCATAGCTGAAGCAACTTTATTATATTTAAAATTTAATTTTTTCATTAAATTTAAACTATTAATATCCCAGCATGAGACAAAAAGATCTATACCAATTTTTTTTGCAAATACATTTAACTCTACATAATTTTTTACGCTTAACTCGATCTTTTTTTTATAATCTAAATAACTTATATATCCCCAAGGTGTTTCACGCATTATCTTTTTCTGATTTTCTGGAATACAAACATTCAGATCTCTTTTTTGAAATTTTACTGCATCAAAATCATGTTTCTTAGCTAGTTTAATTAGTTTTTTTGCATCTAATACAGATCCATTGTGGTTTATGCCAATTTCTGCAACTAAAAAAGGTTTTTTTCTAATTAGTTTTTCATCTTCATTTTGCTGATTTAAAGCTAAATAAGAATAATCAATTGCTGATTCTTCCAATTTTCTTCCCTTTGAAGTTATCACGTACTTATTTGTGTTATTTTTTTTGATATTTTTCGTGTAGTTATTTTTAATTAATTTTTTCTTTTCTAAATTTCTTAATATGTAATTAAGTTTACCTAAACTATATCCAAGATCTTTAGATAATTGTCTTTGCGAAATCTTAGGATTGTGTTTAAGTTTGGTTAAAATGCTTTGATAATTTTCAGTATTCATATGTTCAAATTTGAACAATATAGTGTTCAAATTTGAACAGTCAAAGAGAAAAAATGATCAAAAACTTGATTTTCTTGGGATTTTATCAATATATCTTAAATTTTTACTAGATTATTTTCTATTATTAAGTGTCTATTATTACTGAGGAGCTGATTTTTAAGAGATGATTTGAACAAATCTTTTTTTTCGTCATAATTAACTATTTTTTTGGTTGCTTTGAAAAAAAAGTCATCTAAATCAAGCTTACTCCTAGATATATTATAATCAAATAACAGCATGTGTTCTATTTTCGTTAATTCTTCTGAAAAACAAAAAGCAGCCCGTGCATTGTTTATTTGATTTTCATCTAAACCTTCATCTATAATTTTATCTATATTCTCTATAATATTGTAATATTCATTTTCATTTTTTGGTTCTAAAGTAAAACCTAAACCTTGATAAAAAGCATCTCCACAAATGACACTCGGTATCCCAAAACAAGGAAACTCGATCCCAGCAGATCCTTGAGAGGTTAATAAACAATTTGAGATTTCTTTTAGAATTTTTGCTTGGAAATTTTTAGGAAAAAATTTTATATTTTTATTTTCACCTATTATATTTTGAAATTCTTTATGAGTTGTAGTTTTTCCTCTATTAATTCCATAGTCACTAGGATGATCTTTAACAATCCAGTTAATATTGTTTTTGTTATTTTTAATAAATAGTAAAGTTTTCCTTAGCCAAGTTAAGTTGTCTTTAAATATTCGCCATTCGTTATAATAATTTCCATCAAATAGATTATGGGAATAGATCACACATATTTTTTTAGATTTATTCCATTTAAAATATTCTAACAATTTACTAGAATTAAATTCATCATCTTTATGATTAAAATTATGACTTGTAGCTTGATCATGCTTTTTTTTTCTTCCTTCATAAAGTTCTGTAATATATTCAAAACCTTTATTTGATATAAATTCTTCAGAGCCTTTTATGGTTTGATCAAACTGATTTTTTAATATCTTTATATTTGATTGAAACTTTTCATTAGATAGTGTGTAAAGTCTGATCCCAATTTTTTCAGGCCCGCCAATTCTTGAAATTACTTTTACATTATTTTCTAAAGCGTTTTGAAATACAATATTAGAAGGCAAGAATTGTGTTTCTGACATTATCATAAATTCAAATTTGTTTGATGAAAATAAATTATTATAAAACTTATTATAAAATAAAGCTTCAGCTAAAAAAAAATATATTCTAAAATTAATTTTTTTTATTGTTCCACTTGAAGTATTTCTTAATATATGATCATAAATACATCTACCATAATTAATATTATTTTTATTCATTGAGATAAACTCTTGAATGTTTTTTGTCTTAATAATTAAATTATAAGCTTCTAATAAATATCTAAATCTATCAATAAAGGTAATTTGAGGTTGAAATAAAAAATTATTTACGTCAAAACTCTTAATAATTTTTTTTCCAATATAATCATTGTAATTAAGTAATGCAGAAGTCTCTAAATTATAGAGTTGAGAAATTTGTTTGGCAATTATACTCTCTGTTATTGTATAACCTGGATGATGAACAAAATTAGTGATTAGTATTCTACTTTTACTTAATGATTTATTTTCATTTTTCCAAAAATTTGAGTTCTTTTTTAAGTAGTTTGCAAAAATATTTGAATTAACGTTAAAGCTATTTTCTTTACTTATTTTTGAAATGAAATTTATTAAATGATATTTTATTGAGTAAACTATTGCAGAAATAAAAATTATAAATTGTAAATTGAATATTTTTGTAATTTTAAGCATCAAAAATTGCTATTCTACCTTGACTTTAAGTCTCCAATTTTTGCAATGTGTTGGATCATTTCCAACTTTATCCCAAAGATGAGAAGGCCTAAATTCATCAAGTTTTTCGTAAAATTCATTTTCTGAAATTTTGATGTAATCCAAAAATTCTTTAAAATATCTTTCTGGAAATTCATGATCATATTTATGAACTAACTTCACAGCTTCATCTCTATTAATGTATCCTTCTCTAATCTCAATTGAAGCCTCCTCTGTACATCTTCCGTAACCAAATTTTGTATAAGCGGTATAATAATGAAAAGGGTCAATTTTATCATCAATAGAATTATATTTAGAATACGTTTGTTCTGTTCTCCTATCATTGGGTTTAAAGTCAGTCAATTTTGCAGCTAAATAGAAATTTTCTTGTGGTTGTAGGTTTTCAAAATAACCGAGATAAATTATTCTTATTTGTTCTCTTAAAGCTTCATCTTCATCCATTGGTAAATAATATTCTATGTCAAATTTTGTGATATCATGTTTTTTTTCTAATTCATCTAGCTCAAGTCCAGCTACTAAGATCTTCTGGTTTTTCTTTTTTGACCAATATCTAGGTAACATTTCAAATTGATCTATTTCATCTTCCATACCACCTCTTTCTGATTGTGGTTCACCTTGAAATATAAGCGGTATTTTAAATTTTTTTGCCATGTGCACTACCATGTTTCTTTGTCCTAATATAAAAGGTTGAAATGGGTGGAGCAAATTATTAAAAGCAAGGTTAGTCAATTTAGAGTGCACTCTTCCGCTTGGAGTAAACAAATAATTAGGAACATCTGCTTTCAAAGGCCAATTGTGAAAATTTTTCATTCCTACTTCAGTATAAATATGCGGAGAAAAAGTAAATGTTAAAGGGTTCATATTGTATTTTTCTTTTAATATTTGAGCTTGAAAAACTGAGTCCTTCCCCCCCGATCCAGGAACAATACAATCATAAGAACCATTTCTAGATCGGTATTTATTTAAAAAATTTTTAAATTTTATTTCTCTTTCTTTCCAATCTATTTTTTTATATTTTTTTTCAACCTCTACACAAGCATTACAAATACTATTTTTAAAAGGAATATTTACTTTATTCGAATGGTCCTTGTTATCATCTGTGACTATAGATGGTAATACTTTCTGATTAGACATCACACATTTTTTACAAAATTCAACTTTGATATTCTGATTGCTATTTTTCATTTAATTAGAAATAAATAGTTTTTTTTAAAAGTTCAATACCATATTTTCCACTTTTTTCTGGATGAAATTGAAAACCATAAAAATTATCTTTTTTAATAAAAGCAGATAAATTATTTAATTTTCCATATATTGAGTTGTTTTCTTTTAAGTTAACAGAATAATTATTATTAAAAAAATAACTTCTACTCTCAAAAATATTTTCTTTAAATTTTACATCATACCATCCTAATAATGGAAGCTTTAAACTGTTATCTTTTATTTTAGAAACTATACCATCAATAATTCCCAATCCTGAAGTACCGACCGACTCTTCACTTTCACGCATCATGACTTGTAAACCTAGGCAAATACCAATAATTTTTTTCTTTCTTGAAAAAAAATGATTTATTATTTTATCAAAACCTCTCAATCGAATTTCTTGCATACCTTTGTAGAATGATCCATTCCCTGGTAATATAATCAGATCTGAACTTGTGAACTCATTTGAACTTGATATTACAGTTGTATCACATATCTTTTCACATGCACTTTTTATGCTTTTTATATTATTTATTCCCAAGTTTAAAATTGTTGACTTCATTCTACAATTTCAATCTTATTTTTTTTTAATCCTTGTTTTATATCTACAACTTTTAATTTATTGAAATGAAAAATTGTTGATGCACATAAACCACTTATTAATTTTATCTTTGCAGCTTCGAGGAAATGACTAATATTTCCAGCACCTCCAGATATAACAATTGGGCATTTTATATCTTCACTCATTTGTTCAAATAAGGAAAAATCATACCCACACTCCATACCATCGTTATCAACAGAATTTATTATAATTTCACCAACATTATTTTTTGTCAAATGTTTAATCCATTCAACAACTTTTATATTTGAATTTTCTCTTCCATGGTCCATCATACAAAAATATTCATTATTTATTTTTTTTGCCTCTATTGAGACACTAATAAATTGACTCCCAAATATATTTGCAACTTCTTTTAAAAACTCACTGTTTCTTAAAGCGGCAGAGTTAATTATTACTCTATCAGCACCACAATTTAAAAGTTTTACGATATGCTCAATTGATTGAATTCCTCCACCAACACAGATTGGTATAAAAATATCTTCTGTTATTTTATCTATGATTTCATAAAGGTTATCTCTGGAATATAATGATGATACAATATCTATAATATTAATTTGATCAGCACCTTCTTCATAATATCGATTAGCATACTCAACTGGATTACCAATTTTTCTCAAACCTTCATACTGGAGTCCTTTAATTAAATTTGAATTTTTGACCTCTAATTTTGGTATTATTCTTAATTTGTCCATTAAATTTTAATTATCAAAATTAACTAAATTAATATTATTCTCTAAAGACATTTTTCTCGAAATCTCCAAACCAGTGCCAAGAAAATTAAAAAGATTAGCTGTTACCACACCGGATATTTCTTTATAAGTCAAAGCTTCTACAATATGTTCAGCTTTACCAGCCCCACCCATTAATAATATAGATTTAAAGTTTGCATTTTTTGGTAATTTACTAATAATTTTTAAGTCAAGACTATTTCCAGTCCCATCGTCTTCAATAGAATTCAAAATTATTTCACCACAAGGTATTTTATTAAAGTAATTTTCAAAAAAACTATTTAAGTTCATTTTAAATTCACTACCACAATTTACATAAATGTCGTTTTTATCTTCAACCTCAGATCTAACATAGTCAATCATAATACTTATTGCTTGCTCTCCATATATCTTTGTAATATTTTCCATTAACTCATCGTCATAAACTGAGGTGTTTAAAAGTATTTTATCAGCACCATTTAAGAAGTACTGATTAGCATCGTCGATTTCTCTAATACCACCACCCAAGGTAATCGGTACAAAAATTTTTTTTCTTAACAAAGATATATCGTCAAAAAATTTGATCTTATCATTTTTTGTTGGATTTCTTTTAACAAGCAAACATATTAATTCATCAATATAATTACACGTTTCCCCAAAACCAAAATTATTTACCAACCAGCTTACATCGCCAACTCTTTGAAGTTTAAAATTTCTACTCAAATAAAAAAAACCATCTTGATATAATAATGAAAATATGATTCTTTTTTTAATCAATTTATAACTCAATAAAGTTTTTTAGTAATTTTAGTCCATTTTTATGACTTTTTTCTGGATGAAACTGAGAGCCATAAATATTTTCTTTTTCTATAAATGATACAAACTCTTCCCCATAACTAGTCTTTGATTTTATACTTATATCATCAGTATCAGCTATTCTATATGAGTGAACAAAATAAAATGGTGAATTGTTTTTTATATTCTTCCATATTTTTGTTTCATGAAAATTTACTTCATTAAAACCCATGTGAGGAATTGGAAGTTTTAATTTTTTATCAAATTTTTTTACATTTCCTTTTACAAAACCTAAACCTTTAGCATTTTCATCTTCTTCACTTTTTTGAAAAAGAAGCTGCATACCAATACATATACCAAAAATATAGTTACCTCTTTTGACAAAGTCCTCAAGTTTTTCAGGCCATCCTCTTCTGTTTAAATTTTTCGATAATTTTCCAAAATGCCCAACACCTGGAAGTACAAGATGGGAATAATTTTTTATATCATTAGGATTAGAAATTAATTTTACATCAAAATTTAAAAAATCTATCGCATTGCAAATAGATGCTAAATTACCAGCTCCATACTCGATTATACCAACTTTATTTTTTAAATTCATTTAATTTGAAACTTTGGAACCCATTTATTTTTTTTTTCAAACAAATCTTTATTTGCCCATTTATCTATATTTTCCATAAATTCATTCATGCTCATTTTATAATATTCACAATATTCCTCGAATAAACTTTCAGGATACATATCATCGTATAATTTAACTAATTGAACAGCTTGCTCTCTAGTCATTGCACCTCTCCTTACATCAATTCCTGCATCTTGAGTAGCTCGACCAAATCCAAATTTTAAATACATAAAATAAACATGTAGCAGATATATCTTTTGCTCAGTTTGAGCGAAGTTTGTATAAGTACCTTCGTTAAGTGTTTCATTTTCAGTCAAGCCGCAATATTTTTTAGCAATTTGATAATTCCTATAGGGATCCCAATTTTCGTAAAATCCGTAATGAGTAATTTCTAATTTTAATTTACTCAAATCTTCATCACTTGGAAATTTAAACCAATAAAGCTCTTTTTCAGAAAGTTTTGACATTTTTAAAATTTTTTCATAGCCTCCTTCTAAATAAATTGATTTAATATAATCAATTCCATAAACTCCATTATCTATATTTTTTGCGTCTCCACCATATTCAACCTCTCCATCTTCAGAATAAAATACTAAAGGGATATTAAATTGAACTGCTATTCTAAATACAGCAGTATGAATTGAAATTAACCATCCATAATATGGAAAGCCCATTTCTGTAAGGCCTAATCGATTTAATGTTCTCATAGCCTCAACATTAGGTGATACCAACAGGTGGTTATAACCACTTTGAACAAAATTATTTAAGTTTTCTTGGCCAATCTGTGTCTCTGTTATAGGTCTAATCGTAACAGCTAATGGGTTCATATTAAATTTATGTTTTAAATTATATGAAACATATGACCCATCTTTTCCTCCACTAACAGTAGTAATACAGTCAAATATTCTTTCATTCGATCTGTGTTTATTTAAAAGTTCTTCAAGTAATTTTCCTCTTTTTTTCCAATCAAGTTTTTTTTTTTGTTCTGTCCATCTACAAGCTGTACAAAATCCTCTATCATCGAAGGTTACTCTAGGTCTTGTAGACATAACTACACAATTTTTACACCAAAAAACTTTATTATTTTTTTTAACCATATTTTTTTTGCATCAATAATTTTAATCCATTAATAATTGAAACTTTAGAACTCCACTGTAAATTTTTTTTGGCTTCCAATGAGGATATATTGTATTTATAATTGGAATTATTCATACTTTTTTTAATTATTAATTTTGACTTACTTTTAACTATCTTTATTAGAATTTTTGACAAGTCTTTAATTGAGTATAATTTGTTTGAGCCAATATTAAATACTTTATATTTTTTTTTAACAATTGTTTTATAAATTGCTTGCGCAACATCAATAGCATGAATAAGGTTAATCTTTTCAAAAGGTCCGTATAATCTAATATCTTTATTAGATTTAGTTAATTTAATAAGTTGATTTATAATTTTATTTTTATCTAAACCAAATCCATATATAGAAGATGGTCTTAATATACTGATTTTATTACCAGATTTAATTTTTTTTTGAAGATAAAGATCACAATTTTTTTTTGAGTTTCCATAAAAATCTTTAAAAAATTTTGATTTTAAATATGAAATTTCTTTAATTTTCTTTTTGCCTTTATCTTTGTAGATAATTGCACCAGAGATATAAATTAAGTGTATGTTTTTTTTTAATGCCCATTTTGTAATTATTAAAGTTGAATCAAAGTTAATTTTTTTTATTTTTTTTTTTATCTTGTTTTGTATTTGGTTTTGGAACTAGAGCACCAATATGTACCAGAGTATTAATATTACCAAAAACATTATCTAATTGATACTCATTTTTTAAATTTATTAAATTTAGTTTTTTCCAAATTATATTTTTATTTTTAGATTTACTAAGCTTTTTTGATGTAGCAACAACAGATATCTTTTTTTTAGATAAAATATATAACAGATGTTTTCCGAGCATACCTGATGCTCCGGTAATTCCAATGATAGTTTTCATAAATTTTAACTAAATCTTATATCAATAAATTTTTTATTTTTAATGTTTGCTAAATTTATTTTTTTTAATTTCTTAATTATCTTTTTTCCAGCACCTCCTTTTCCGTATGGACTGGAGACTTTTTTTAATTTTTTTTTAAAACTACGAAAATTGATTTTATTAAGAGCTTTTGTTATTTCATTTGAATTCATACTGACATCAATAACACTCTCAACCTTAATTCTTCCCTTTTGTCTATTTCCTATATTTATTGTTGGTTTTTTAAAAAAAGGCACTTCATGAAGACCACTTGATGAATTACCAATTACACAGTTTACATTTCTTATAAGAGATAAATAAAGTTTATGTCCCAAAGATTTAAAAAGATAATAATTTTTATTTTTTTTCACAAAATTTTTTATATCTTTATAAATTTTCTTGTTGTGAGAATCTGTATTGGGTATTGTGAAAACTAAGCTTGAGTTTTTTAATTTCTTTAATGAATTAAGTAATGGCAAGATATTATTATTTTGGTCTTTTTTACTCTTTATTGTCTCAGGATGGTAGGTGATTAAATAATTTTTTTTCCTTAATTTAATTTTTGTAATTTTTTGTATTTCTGCATTCGAAAAAAGACTATTTTTATCTATTTGATCAACTCCCAAACCCCCGACATTAAAAATATATTTTTCATTTTCTCCCAGTTGTTTGACTCTTTTTTTATAAATTTCGTTTGCTACAAAATGTATGTCAGACATTTTGGTTATCGAATGTCTGAAGCCTTCGTCTATTGCACCCTGAGTTGTTTCACCACCGTGTAGATGTGCAATAGGAATACCTAAAATATATGCTGCTATTGTTAAGGAAAATATTTCATATCTGTCTCCTAAAACTAGTAATAATTCAGGTTTCAATTTTTTTAATGAATTAGTAAATTTTTTAATACCCAGGGAAACAACTTTTGAAATTTTTTCTGGCTCATCAGAAAATATGTTCAAGAAAATTTTTTCATCTATTTTGATTCTGTCATTTTTTATTTCATTTATTGTGTATCCGTATTTTTTTTCTAAATGAGATCCGGTAACAATAATTTGTAATTTAAAAAATTGATCTTTTTTAATCAACATTATAAGTTTTTTTAACAAACCGTAGTCTGCTCTTCCACCAGTCGCTATACAAATTTTTAGTGACATAATTTCAAAACCAATTTCTTTTTTCTCCTTTGCTTTTTTTAAGTTTTTTTGAACTCATTTTTATTCCATCTAAAAAGATTTCATCTATGTATCTAAATGCAATACCATTTCTTATTTTTGGTTTCTTAATTTTTTTTCCCAAGTAATAATTGTTTATAAACATTTCAGGTTCATTAAAACCATAGTGCGATCTAATTGATGTTGTGCCTGAAAATCTTGCGTTGAATTCAAAGGGCACAGGACCTTTTTTTCCATCTCTTAATTGAATATTCAAACTACCAATACTAGGCAATAATTTTGCAATTTTTTTTAAAGTTGATTTTATTTTATTATAATTTCTTACCTCAATTGACCAAGATGTACCGTACTTAAGAATCCGTCTAGCTATAAATGGCCCTATGATTTTACCTTCTTTTGAAAAAAAGAAGCTACATGTATATTCATCCTTTAAATCGTCTCCTTTATTACCAGCAAATTCCTGAATAATCGAATTTGGAACTATTTTAAAATATTTATTTAACTCGTTCTTTTTTTTAATTAAGAAAATATTTCTTGAGGAAGTTCCGAAACGATCTTTAATAAAAACTGGAAGTTTACAATTATCTAAAATTTTTTTCGCATTATTTAAATTTTTTGGCAGAAAAGTCTTTGCATGAGGCAAATTATTTTCTCTAAGAAACTTATATGTAAGATATTTATCACCAGAAATTTGAACAGTTTTGATTGGAGACACACAGATTATAGCATTTGTATATTGTTCTATTTTTTTTTTATTTAATGAAAAAAACTCAACCTCATATTCAGAGCCTACAAATAGTACGTGTATTTCATTTTTATTTAAGATATTTATAATTCTTTTTAATGAGTCCTTGTCCTCTACTTTTGGTATAATTATTGATTTATCATATCTAAATAGAGCTGCATTTAGAGGTGATATGTCTGAAGAGATGATGTTTAATTTTAATTTACTTATTTTTAATGATTTGAGTATTGATTGTCCTACGCCGCTACCTGCTCCTGTTACAATTACATTGATTTTTTTCATTTAAGATAAAATTTTTTGAATTTTTCCCACTTCTTTTACTGAATGAGCATTAGATCCTAAAGAAATAAGCGTCTCATATTTGAGACACTCGTTAATTATTTTTTTTGCTTGTTTATGATATTTTGAATTTATCTCAAAAACTTTTTTAAATTTTTTTGCAGTTTTAATTAATTCAATTATCAATTTCCAAGGTGGTTGAGTTTTGAATCTTGAGTAAGACATTCCAAAGGGATGACCTAAAATATCTATTGAGGAATATTTTAATGCTGCAATAGAAAGTTCAAATTCAATCTCAATCGCTTCTTTTTTTTTATATTTTGAGATATGTCGTTTTAAGTTAATACCATCTTCACCTGGAAACCTATGAACACTACCCATTATTAAATCACACTCTTTAGCAATTTTAGGATGGATGTCTATTTCACCCTTATAATTTAATATTTTGCTCTCAACACCCACTAAAGGCAAACATTTTTTTTTCTTAATAGACCTTACTTCTTGAGCAAAATTTTTAAACCAATCTACACTCTTATATCTTGCGTGCTCACTGTATAAAATTACATCAAGTCCTTTATCGCAAGCAGATTTATACATCTCTGATACAGAATTTTTTCCATCAGTCCAATTTGTATGCATATGCAAATCTACTTTAGGAATTTTATTTAAACGTAGATTATCAGTAATCTCTTCAAATAATTTTTTTTTTTTAATCATTTTATTTTGTAACAACTACTTGGTATATTAATTATTCTTTTGTGGATTTTTGCTGCATTATCTAAGTTCATTCTAGGGTATTTTCTTAAGTGTTTAAGGGTGTGCAACAATTCCCATGCTGGTCTTAATTTGATTTTTTTATCATAGCCAGTTTTTAACAACTTATATCTTAAACTTCCTTTATTTTTTCCTAAAATTAAAGTTTGAAGCCAAAAATTACTTTTACACTCATTAGGCTCATTTAGAATTTTTATAAAATTAAATTTTGAAAAAGATTTTTTATATTTGTGAAATAGTTTTCTTTTTTCAGTCAATATTTTTTTTAGATATTTCATATGCAAAAAACCAATTGCGGCGTTTATATTTGGCATTCTATAATTATAACCAATTTCTTTATATGAATATTTCCAGATATGAGGAATTTTTGCATTAGAAACAAGATATTTAGCTTTTTTTGCCAACTTTTTATCACTAGTTAAAATAGCACCTCCACCAGCACTTGAAATTGTTTTATTACCGTTAAAACTTAAAATACCAATTTTTCCAAAAGTTCCCAAATGTTGATTTTTATTATAGCTCCCAATTGCTTCAGCAGCATCCTCTATCATTATTAATTTAAATTTTTTACAAATTTTTTGAATATGTTTTAGATTTGCAGAGTGACCAAATACATGAAGAACAATTATTGCTTTAATAATTTTACCCGATGTTTTATTTATGCACTTTTTTCCTCTTAAAATGGATATTTTTTTTAAATAGTTTTCTAATTTGATACAATCAACCCCCAGTGAATTTTCATCTATATCAATAAAATGAGGAGTTGCACCACAATAAAGAGTCGAATTAACACTTGAAATATAATGGAGTGTAGGAATTAATATTTCATCATTTTTCTTTACATCGATAAGTCTTAAAGAAAGATGTAATGCAGAACTTCCTGTATTTGTGAGAACTACATATTTTGATTTAGTTAAATTTTTTATTTTGTTTTCAAATTTTTGAATATATGGACCTAGCATAAAATTATTTTTTGATAACGTTTTATTAATATGTTTAAACTCTTTTTTTGGCAGAGAAGGCTCATGTAATTCCTTAGAGTTTTCTTTGATTACACCTGAAATTGTTTTAATTATTTTATTTACTAAAATTTTATTGTTCAATTTTAATCCTCTTTTTTATTCAATTTTAATCAATTGATCTTTTATATAATTTTTCTTTGACTTTTTATTTAATAATTTCTTAATTAAAAAAGGTGATAAACCATTAGCAGGTCTTTTGCAGGTTAGGTTTTCCAAATTAAAATTAGTATTCTTATTTATATTTATTTTGGCAACTATACTCTTCCTAACAAGTTTAGAATTTTTCAATTCACATTTTTGTATTTTTTTTATTCCATCACCTATCATTTTTTCGTATTTTCTAATATCATTTGATAATTTTTTGAATTCATCTGGATTTAAAGAGGCTTTATGATCTGGACCCTTCATCTTTTTATTAAGTGTAAAATGTTTTTCAATTATAGTGGCTCCCTTGGATATAGCAATCAAAGGTGCGATAGTCCCAGTCGTATGATCAGAATATCCAATATTTAATTTTAAGTTTTTTGATAGAGTCTCAATACAGTTTAGGTTTGCGTTTTCATCTTTTACAGGATAATCAGTAACACAATGAAAAATAAATATTTTTTTTCGTATTTTATTAAATAATATTTTATTTTTGATTTTAACAAAATTTTTTTTAATACTAAAAACCTCTTTATTGCCCATACAATTTATTGCATTAATAATCTCTTTAACATTTGACATCCCTGTAGATAAAAACACGTAGTTTTTATTAAGGTTTATTTGTTTTAATAATAAGTAGTTTGTAATTTCACCAGAGGGAATTTTAATAATTGGTAAATTTAAATCCTTCATAACAAATCTAAGGCTCTCATTATCAAAAACAGATGAAATAAAATCAATATTATTGAATTTTGCGATCTTTTTAAGTGTGTAAAAATCTTTATTTTTTAATTCAAGATTTTTAATCATGTCAAATTGAGTACCAGAATTTTTTGTATTTTTGATTTGATATTCTGCTTTTTTAGCATTTTTTGTAACAACGTTCTCTGCTGAGAAAGATTGAAATTTAATTGCATTTGCACCAGATTTCTTAGCTTCGAAAATAAGTTTTTTTGCGATAGATAGCTTTCCATTATGATTAACACCAGCTTCAGCTATTAAATATATTTTTTTTTTATTAATATATTTTTTAAGATTTTTTTTAAAAATTGAAGACATCAGAATTTAATTATAATATTAATTTAAATTGTGTTCAATTTTTGAACAATTTATAGTATATATAATTTATTTAAACAGTAAAGATTAAAAGCAATTTTATTTCTGTTTAAACCTATATAAAATGATTAAAAATATTGATAAACATATTTTAAGGTCTAACACATCAGCGAAGAAAGCTATAATTAGATTAAATAGTTTGGATAAAAAGTTTTGTTTAATTGTTGATAAAAAAAATAAATTTATTGGGACATTGACTGATGGCGATTTGAGAAGAGGTTTATTAAAAAATTTTAAAATAGATGATAATATCGAGAATTTTATTTTTAAAAAACCAGTTATAACAAAAAAAAAATTAACAACTCAAAGAGCCCTCTTTTTGTTAAATAAATACAGTATTAATTGTATACCTTATTTGAATAAAAAAAATGAAATTGAGGAAATATATACAAATGAGGAAAGAGAGATCATATCAAAAATTGATAATGCCATGCTTATAATGGCAGGAGGAAAAGGTTCAAGATTAAGACCGCTAACAAATAAAATACCAAAGCCACTTTTGCTAGTAAATAATAGACCAATAATTGAAAGGATAATTTTGATGGCAAAATCACAGGGTATTTCAAATTTTTTTGTTTCTATTAATTACTTAGGCCACATGATTAAAAAATTTCTTGGAAATGGAAAAAAATATGAGGTCTCGATTAAATATTTGAATGAGACCAGACCTCTTGGAACAGCAGGGTCTATAAAGCTTTTGAAGAATTTTAAAAATTCAATAATAATATCTAACGCTGATATTATTTCTAATATAAATTTTAAGGAGATGATTAAAAGTCATAATAAAAGCAAAAGTATACTTACTGTAGCAGCAAAAGTATTTAATGAGAAAAATAATTATGGAAGATTAATAACACAAGCAAACAGATTAAAAAAGATTATAGAAAAACCTGAAAATAATTTTTTAATAAATGCTGGAATTTATTTGATAAATCCAAAAATAAAAATGTATTTAGGAAAATTAAAATATTTAGATATGACGGATTTAATAAATTTACTAATCAAAAAAGGTAAAAAAATCAATGTGTTTCCATTGCATGAAAAATGGTTAGATTATGGGTTGAAAAAAAATATTAATAAACACCTAACAAAAAAAAATAATTAATATAATGAAATTTCATGCATTAATATGTGCTCGTTCAGGATCAAAGGGTATAAAAAATAAGAATATAAGGATATTCAAATCTAAACCTCTTATTTCATATCCAATTAAATCTGCACAAAGAATTAAAGAAATTGTCTCCATTAGTGTATCTACAGACTCAAAAAAAATTGCGAAATTAGCAAAAAAATATGGAGCAGAAATTCCTTTTATTAGACCAAAAAAATTATCAGGCGATAAAGTAAAAGAATGGGATGTTTGGAAGCATTTTGTAAAAAAAAAAAGACTGATTAATAAAGATCAAATTTTAGTTGTATTACCGACAACATCACCATTAAGAAAAATTGAAGACATAAAAAAATGTATAAAACTATATAAGCAAAAAAGATTTGATACAGTTTTAATGATTACAAAGAGTAATAAAAATCCTTTTTTTAATATGATGACAAAAAAAAAAGACAATAGTTTAGATTTGTGTATAAAATCAAAAAAAAATATAATTAGAAGGCAAGATGCTCCTAAGGTTTATAGTGTGACAACTTTCTGTTATATAGTGTCTTGTCATTTTTTAATGCGAAAAAAATCTTTTTTTGAGGGTAAAATAGGCGGTGTTGAGATTCCTGCTGAAAGATCAATAGATCTTGATACAGAATCAGATTTAAAGATTGCAAATAAATTAATATCTTAAACTTTATGAAAATTAACTTAAAAAACAAAAAAGTAATTATTATTGGTGGATCAGGAACTATTGGAAAGCAGATTACTAACGATTTTTCATATTGTGGTGCTAAAGTTTTAGTTCTAGACACAACAAATAAATTTCTAAACAAAAATCAAATATCTTTTAAAAAATTAGTAATAGATAGTAATACAAAATTAGAAAGAGATCTAAAAAAATTTTTGAAAATTTTTGGGTGCCCAGATATATTTATAAATTGCTCATATCCTAAAAGTAAAAAATGGAAATCAATAAACTTCGACAAAATTGATAGTAGCGAGATTTCAAAGAATATTGAAATTCACCAAAATTCTTATCTGCTAGCGAGTACATTAATTGCAAATTTAATGAAAAAAAAGAAAATTCACGGAAGTATAATTAATCTCAACTCAATTTATGGACTTAAAGCTCAAAATTTAGATGTTTATAGAAACACGCAAATGAGAGAAAATGCCGTCTACTCAAGTATTAAAGCAGGCATAAGTGGAATGACTTGGTCAATGGCATCTTATTACGGACAATATAATATCAGAGTGAATTCTTTATGTCCGGGTGGTGTATTTAATGACAAATCTGATTTAAAAAAAGTAAACAAAAATTTTTTGAAAAATTATCTAAAGAGAAATCCTATAAAAAGAATGTGTACCTCTAAAGACATTTCTAACGCTGCAATTTTTTTAGCTTCAGATTTATCAAGCTATATTACAGGAGTTAATCTAGCAATCGATGGTGGATTTACTATATCTTAGAAGATTTTATTTAAAAGATATATACAAAATTTAGATTTAATGTATTATGTTCAATAATTGAACAAATAAAATGTATAATAATCAAGACTACTTAAATATTTTAAGACAACTTAAAAGTCTTTCTAAAATTACGCAAAGAGAGATGGCATCAAACCTAGGATATAGTTTAGGAAAATTAAATTATTGTTTAAAAGAATTACAAAAAAAAGGACTAATAAAATTTTCAAATTTTAAAAAAAGCACCAACCGAAAAAAATATATATATGTCCTTACACCAAAAGGCATAAGTTATAGAACTAAATTAACTATAAATTTTATGAAGATCAAAATGAAAGAGTATGATGATTTAAAAAAAGAGTTAAAGGAAAATAATTCAATTAAAAGATAGGGATTATATGAAAGTATTAATAACAGGATCTGAGGGTTTTATAGGCTCTCACTTAGTAGAGGAATTAATTAAATCTGGTTACAAAGTTAGATGCTTCGTTTTATATAATTCTTTTAATTCTTATGGATGGTTAAATAACCTAGAAAAAGAAATTTTAAATAATTGTGAAGTAATATTTGGAGATATAAGAGACTCAAGTTGTGTAAAAAATGCTGTAAGGGGGATGGATGTTATTATTCATTTAGCTGCATTAATTGGGATACCATATTCATACACTGCATCTGAAAGTTACATTGATACTAACATTAAAGGTACACTTAATTTATTAAATGCAGCTAAAGGCTCTAATATAAATAAATTTATACATACATCCACAAGCGAAGTTTTTGGCAGTGCTCAATATTTACCCATGAATGAGAGTCATCCTATAAATTGCCAATCACCATATGCGGCTTCAAAAGCAGGTGCAGATAGTTTAGTTATGTCTTATAAAAAATCTTTCGATCTACCAATTACAATTTTAAGACCCTTTAATTCATTTGGACCTAGACAATCATTAAGAGCAGTAATTCCAACAATAATTTCGCAGACACTTTTCAATCATGGAAAAATTAACTTGGGTAATTTAAAAACTAGACGAGATTACACATACGTCAAAGACACGACCCGAGCATTTAAATTAGCAATCAGAAATTCTAAATGTATAGGACAATCCATAAATATTGGGAATAATTTTGATATATCGATTTTAGAGATTGTAAAATTAGTTGAAAAAATAACAGGTATTAAAATCAAAATAGTTTTAGATTCTAAAAGAGTAAGACCTAAAGAAAGTGAGGTAAAACTTTTAAAAACTTCTAATCAAAAAGCTAAAAAAATATTAAATTGGAAACCAAAACTTAATGGAAAGCGTGGATTTGAAATAGGTTTAAATAATACAATAAATTGGATAGAGGATAATAAAAAATTATTTTCTAATAATCAGATAAAAAAATATATTATTTAAAATCTTATAAATCATTTAATAGTATATGAATAAACTTAATAAACAAAAATTTTATAAAGATAAAATATGTATAGGAAGTGCAAATTTTGGATTTAATTATGGATATAAAGGTTCTTTAATCAAAAAAAATGATTTAAAAAAAATAATATCAAAAGCAAAAAGAGACAAAATCTATTTTATAGATACCGCATTTTCTTATAAAAATTCAGAAAAAAGAATTGGTGAATTAACAAACGAAAATTTTAAAATTATAACTAAAATACCAAGAATTCCCGAAAATGTAGTTAATTTAAAAAAATGGCTTATTAATAAAACCAATAATTCTCTATTTAAATTAAAAAGAAAAAAAATTTATGCAATTTTAATACACAATAGTAAAGACTTAGATGATAAAAAAAAATCTAAAATTATATTAGAACATTTAGAGTCTTTAAAAAAAAAAAATATAGTAAAAAAAATTGGAGTTTCAGTTTACAACATAAAAGAATTAAAAAAAAGTTTTAACGTTTACAAATTTGATATTGTTCAATTTCCGTTTAATATTTTTGATAATAGAATTGAGAACAGCAAATATATCCTTAAATTAAAGGACCAAAAAGTTGAATTACATGCAAGATCAATTTTTTTACAAGGATTATTATTAGAAGATAGTAGTAGAATTAAAAAAGAATTTTATAAATATAAAAAATTTATTTTGAAATTTGAAAAGTGGATTAAAAAAAAGAATATAAGTAAAATTGAAGCGTGTATTAACCATGTATTTTCATCTAAAATAATTGATAAGATAATTGTAGGTTTGACAACATATTCACAATTTGAGGAATTAACAAAAATTCTAAATAATAAAAAAAACAATGCTGCAAAAATACCAAAATTTAAGAATATAAATTCTGGACTCCTAGATCCAAGAACATGGAAGGTATAGTATGAAAAAATATGAAAACTTAGCTTTTTTGTTTAATATTGAAAATAACTTTGATTTGAGGAGACAGTTATCCAATAGTCATTATTCTTTAAAAAAATTTAGTGAAAGTTATGAAAAAATTTTTTTTCTAGATTTTTATTCATTAAAGTTATTTAAAAAAAAAAATAATCTTGATAAAAAAATTTTAGTCGAGTTCAATTTAGATAAAAATATTGAATTTATTTCTTTCAAAAACTTTTTTGAGCTTATCAAATTTTTTAAAAGAAAAAAAATAGTAGTAATAAGCTTCGGTTTCGGAACGGCATATAATGATTTGCTGATACATTTTTTTTTAAGGTTTTTTGATATTAAACACGTGCAAATTCAAAATGTAGGTAATCACCAAATAATTCAAACCCGATCAGTAAATAAATTTAAAGCTTTTTTTTTGTATTATCTCAAAGCTGTAGTTTCCAGAAAGATCATTGTTTTATTTTCAATTCTTGGTATTTTTCATAAGATTCAAATAAGATTTATTACAAATAAACTGCAAACCAAATTTAGAGAAAAAAATTCAATTTCGAAATTTAGAAATAAAAAGGGGTTAAACTTTGTTAAAGAATATATTCTAGTTAATAGTAGAACTTTTGATATTTATAAAGAAAATAAAGAACAAATTAGTGATGAATATATTATATTGCTAGATGAGCAACTTAATGAACCACAATGGACACGTTTTAGAGAAAAGTTTTCAGAAAATCAGGTTAGAGAACATTATAAAAATTTAAATAAATTATTAAATAATTTATCACAAAGTTTAAACAAGAAAGTAATTATTACTTTACACCCAAATGACAATTTAGAATATAAAAAAGATATTTTTAAAAATTTTGAGGTAGTAAAATATAAAACACGTGAATTTATATATAAGTCTTTTCTTGTAATTTTTTTTGAATCTAGCGCAATTTCTGACGCATTTTTACTTAACAAAAATGTTGCAGTTATCAAATCCAAGATATTGGATATAAATCAAAAATTATCTATCGACTTTTTTATAAAAGAATTACACATACCTTTTTTTGATATCGATAAAGATATGAACAAGCCATTGACCAAAAATGTCTTAATGAGTGAAGGTATTATTAAAAATGAGGAAAAATTAAGATCTGACTATGCTAATTATTTAGAGAATTATGTTTATAGGAAATCAGACAATGTGAAAGGCTTTGATAGAATTACTAATGAATTAAATAAAAGATATTTCCATAAATAATTTTCTAAATAATAAATTGAAAGTACTTAGATAATTATTAATAAAGTAATTTATCAGTTTTATTTTATGAAAAAAAAAAGAACTATCATTACAAACAGTTTTAATAAAGTTTTTTGGGAAAAACATTATTCGAAATCTAGAATGAAATCCCCATCAAATTTTGCATTATTTATAAAAAAAAATTTCTAAAAAAAAATATTAAAATAAATTTATTAGACCTTGGGTGTGGTGATGGAAGAGATAGCTTTTATTTTGCCAAAAATAGTAAAATTAACGTCATTGGCATAGATAAAAGTAGCATTGCTATAAAAAAAAATAATTTTTATAAAAAGAATGAAAAAAAGAATAATTTATTTTTTTTTAACTTTGATGTTAAAAATCCAAAGATTAAAAATATAAAAAAATTTGACGTAATTTATTTGAGATTTTTTTTGCACAGCATTAATTTGAAAACTCAAAATATTTTATTTAAAAATATTAATCAAATGATTAAAAAAAAAGGAAAAATTTGTCTTGAATTTAGAACAATAAAAGATCCTTTATTTAAAAAGGGTAAAATTTTAAGTAAATATGAGAGATTTATTGATCACTACAGACGTTTTATTAATTTGAGCGAATTAATTAATATAAAATTTATGAAAAAAAATTTTAGAATAAAATATTTAATTGAAAGAAAAGGTTTGTCTAAATTCAAAACTGATAACCCAGTTGTTGCTAGGCTGGTGTTAGAAAAAAAATGAAAAAAAAATTCAATAAAAAAAAAGGAATTTTATTTTGGATTACTGGATTATCAGGGTCAGGCAAAACATCTTTAGGTAAAAAAATATTTTCTTATATAAAAAATAATTTTGGAGCTACAATATTGATAAGCGGAGATGACATAAGAAAAATATTTGGTTTAAAAAAATATGACCCGAAAAGTCGAATTAAATATCTAGGTTATTATACAAAATTCTGCAAAAAAATTACTGACCAAGGAACAAATGTCATCATTTGTGTTGTAGGTTTATCAAATGTAGTTAGATCAAATAATAGAAAAACATTTCCCAATTATGTTGAAATCTTTGTGAGTTCAAATGTGCATTTAATAAAAAAATTTAATAAAAAAAAGGTTTACAAATTAAAAAAAAATATATGGGGCGTTGATATTAAACCAGAATTTCCTAGGAGACCTCATATAACAATTAAAAATGATTTTTCGAAATCATTAGCTGGACTATCTAAAGAACTTGAATCAAAGATAAAGAAAATTTACTTATGAGAAAAATTAAAAAAATTATAAATAATATAAGTGTAAATCTTTTATTGCTTTTAGTCTTGTTAGTTTTTTTTTTAATTATTCTATCAATTTTGGAAATGATTGGATTGGCCTCAATACCAATATTATTAAGTTCAATTTTGAGCGATGAGGGATCAAATTTAAATTTACTCAACTTTTTTGATTTAAAAAATAAACTAGTCAATTATTCACAAAAAGATCAAATTAAAATAATTTCTATTTTTATTGTATCTTTATTTGCTTTTAAAAATATATTTCATGCATCAATTATTTTTTTTCAAGGAAAAATTGTAAAAAATATAAAAATACTTCTTTCCAAAAAACTATTTAAATTTTATTTAAATCAAGATTATCTTTTTTTACTAAAAAAAAATTCTTCAGAAATGTTAAGAACAATATCTATTGATGTTGGAAATACCACAATATACATATTAAATATATTAAACCTAATTAAAGAAATTTTAATTCTATTATCAATTATTTTTTTATTACTTTATTCAGATATTCAGATAACGGTTTTTTTATTCACAAGTTTTTTCATTATAGCATCTCTTTTCTATTATATTAATAAAAAAAAACTTTTTAATAGAGGTAAAATAATACAAAAACTTTCATCAGAATTGATTAGAATAATTTATGAAACAGTTGGGTTATTCAAAGAACTTAAAATATATAATTTAAAAGTTTTTCAATATAAATATTTTTTAAAAAAAATTTCCGAAACAGAAAAAAATGTTTTTTTTAACTATTTCACAACTTCTCTTCCTAGACTTTTTTTAGAACTGGCTGCTGTAACATTAATTATTTCAATAATTCTTATTCAACTAAATAATAACACAAATATATTAGACTTACTTCCTTATCTCTCGTTGGTTGTAGTAGTATCTTTGAGGCTGATCCCATTATTTAATGGATTAACAACATCAGTAAGTAGCCTTAAAACAATTCAACCATCTTTTGATTTAGTATTTAGTGAATTAGAAAAAATAAATAATAATGACGAAAATTTAGTTATAGAATATTTAGTTTTTAATAAAAAGATTTCATTTAGAAACATAGATTTTGAATATCAAGATAAAACAAAAGTATTTGAAAATATCAATATAAATGTAAATAAAGGTGAGAAAATTGGAATTATTGGACCATCTGGCTCAGGTAAATCAACTTTAGTAAATTTACTTATTGGACTCTTAAAACCAAATAAAGGAGAGATATTTGTCGATGATATAAAAATTTCAAGAACTAAACCACAACTAATAAAAAATATTAGTTATGTACCACAGGAAATTTTTTTGATTGAAGATGAAATTAAAAAAAATATTGCCCTTGGTATTGAAGAGAAAGACATAGATGATGATAGAATAAAGATGGTCGCACAAGCTTCACAAATCGATACATTTATTGAAAATTTGAATTTAAAGTATGAAACAAAAGTAATAGAAAATGGTAAAAATTTTTCTGTAGGACAAAGGCAAAGAATAGGAGTTGCACGTGCCTTATATAGAAATCCAGATATAATTATATTTGATGAGTCCACAAGCTCTTTAGACTTAAAAACAGAGGAGAAATTTATAGAAGATATATACAAAATATTTAAAGATAAGACTATAATATTTATTTCTCACAAAATATCTGCATTAAAAAATTGTGATAAAATTTTTGATTTAAAAAAAAAATTATTTTTAAGTAAATGAGTTTTATTTTTGGAAATTTCAAATCTATATTTAATATATTTCAATTAAATTTATTAATTTTTATTCAGAAGTTTTTATATAAAAAAAAAATTGTAATTTTTTACTATCCAAAAAATAGATTAGTTAAAAATAATATCTCGTTTATTTCTGATCATTTTTTAAATCAAAAAAATTTTTTTATTTTTTATGGTGCTACAACAACTATCAATTTGAAAAATTTTTTTTTTATTAAGCAATCATACTTAAAATTTATTTTTAATATTGATCTTTTTATTTCGAATAATATTTGTAATAAATTTAGCTTAAAATCAAAAAAAATTTATATTCATCATGATATTTATGACACACCATTAGCAGAAAAAAAAAAAGAAAAAGAGCTCAAATTGAGTTTTTCAAAATATGATTTTATAATAGTAGCATCAAAAAAAAGTGCAAAAGTTTTTGTTAATCTTTTTAAAAATACAATTATAAAACCAAAGATTTTAGTATTTAAGTATCTTAAAATTAATTTTATCAAAAAAAGACTATTAAAAAATAAATTAAAAAGAGATTATATTTTAATTGCACCAACAAACTATTTATCATTCCCAAAATTTACAATGCAAAAGAAGCTCTTTAAATTAATAGATAGATTATTAAAAAATAACTACAAGGTTATTTACAGACCACATCCATCAAATTTTAATGACAAACCAATTGTTAACTTAAAATCTAGTTTTGAATATAATAATAATTTTATATTTGATAATAATCCTGAATATTTTAATAGTTATAAAAAATCAAAGTTTTTAATAACTGATTTATCTGGCACAGCCTATACTTATGCAATTACAACAGGAAGACCTGTTATCTTTTTCAATCATAATGATAAATATCTAAAAAAGTTTAATTATCATGAATTGAATTACTTTATCGATAGAGATAAAATAGGTTGGAAATTTAAAAATGTTTCTAAAATTATAAATTTTTTAAAAAAAAATAATAAATATAAAAATGAAAAATTATTAAGATTGAAAAAATTTAAAAAGATCTTTTATGATGTCAAAAAATTTGATTTAAATTATTTACTTAAACATGATTAAAAAATATCTTTACAATTTTTTTTTGAAAAACTTCTTAAGGAAAAAAACGTACATGATTGGATTATCTCATTTTCTATCTTTAAGAAAAGATTATTCTAATATATCTTTATTAAGCGACGTAGATTATAAAGTTTTTTCACAAAATGGGGAAGATGGAATACTGGATTATCTTCTTTATCAATTAGGAATACAAAAACCAAAGTTTTTAGAGATTGGAGTGGGTGATTATACAGAGTGCAATACAAGATTTATTTTTGAAAGATATTCTGCTTGTGGAACAATAATTGATTGTATTGATAATCTAGAGCAAAAAGTAAAAAAAAATCTTGAGTTATGGAAAGGTAATCTAAAAATTATTAATGAAAAAGTTAATTCGAAAAACGTTCATGATTTAATTATAAACACTAAAAATTTTTTAGATCTTGATGTTTTTAGTCTTGATATAGATGGTATTGATTATTGGATAATTGAAAAACTGCCAGAAGATTTCAGTAAAATTGTTATTTTAGAGTATAATCATATATTTGGAAATGATCTAAAGGTAACAGTACCAAATATAGAGAATTTTGATAGGTCGGATTATCACTATTCAAATTTATGTTTTGGGATGTCGATTAAAGCTGCAATTGAGATAATGGAAAAAAAGAATTTTTATTTTATTGGTACTAATCTGTTGAGAAATAATGCGTTTTTTGTATCTAAAAATTATCCTAAAAACAAATTCTTTCAAAACTTAATAATAGAAGACCCAACTTATTCAGCTAATGCAACCTTTAGAGAAAGTAGAGATGTAAAAGGTAACCTTAATTATTTAAGTGGAAAAAATAAAATACAAGAAATTTCTGAATGTGAGGTTGTTGAATTAGTTGATAGTGATTACAAAAAAATTAAAATCAAAGATCTATTTAATCTAGTTTAAGTGTTGCTGACTATTTCATAAACTTTTTTGGTCATATTCGCAGCATTTTCCCAAGAATTGTTTTGTAGCACTCTCTTTCTTTCGTACTCTACTGCATAGTTTTTTTTATTAATAAGTAAATTTTGTAGTTGAACTATTAAATGATCTAGGTTGTT
>NZKX01000096.1 GCA_002694025.1 Fidelibacterota bacterium
AAGGTCATAGAGATAGAAAAAAAAGATAAAGCTTTGAGAAGTTATGCAGGTATGCCCGAAATTGATTTAGATATTAGAAAATTAGGAACAGGGGGTTATGGTACAAATTCAAATATTTTGGCTGACAATATTGCTCCTTCAGTCAATGAAGAATTGATTGCTCTACAACTTGATATAGAAAAAATTTCTAGAAATGTAAATTTAGGTCTTAAAAGCTACGAATCTATTTATAATAAAGTAAAAAAAGATATTAATCGTATATCAAAAATACCATCAATACGTCCTGTAAAAGGTGGTTACTTAAACTCATCTTTTGGGTATAGAAATGACCCCATAGATAATGTTGTGCGTTTTCATCAGGGGCAGGATATAACTGTTAAAACTGGTACTCCCGTTCATGCTCCTGCAGAGGGCATCGTAAAAAGAGCATATTATGCAGGAGGGTTTGGTAAACATATTAAACTAGATCATGGCAATGGATATACTACACTTTTTGCACATTTATCGAAAATTAAAGTTAAACATGGGCAGAAAGTAAGCCGAGGAGAGGTAATCGGTCTAACCGGTAATACAGGTCGATCTACCGCACCTCATTTACACTATGAAATACACCATTATGGTGAATCTAAAAATCCTTTAGATTTCTTCTTCCATTTACCAGAATAGTTTTCCTTTCTTAAGAAAATTCATGGATTCATTAAAAACCCAAACAGTAAGACAAATAGTTTTAAAATCTGGGAAAATAAAAAAGTTCTATCTAGAAACTCTAGGATGCCAAATGAATTTAGCTGATTCTGAATTAATTATTTCAATGCTCAATGATGAAGGGTTTATAAGGTCAGATAACCCATATAAATCTGATTTAATTTTGATAAATACTTGCTCTATTCGGGAAAAGGCTGAAGAAAAAGTTCATTCTCAATTAGGGCGATGGCATAAAATAAAAAAGGACAAACCAGAAGTAATTATTGGAGTTTTAGGCTGTATGGCTCAAAATTTGAAGCAAGATATACTAGATAATAAGCCATATGTAGATATAATTCTAGGTCCAGATTCTTATAGAAAACTTCCAATGATTATAAAAAGATCATACACAGATAAAAAGAGTATTGTTGATACTAAACTTTCTCGTTTTGAAGTGTATGAAGGGCTTTTCCCAAAAAGAAAGGACGGAGTAAATGCCTGGATTTCAATAATGAGGGGTTGTGATAAATTTTGTACCTTTTGTATTGTGCCTTTTACTAGGGGTAGGGAAAGAAGTAGAAGCCTAGAAAGTATAGTGGAAGAGGCAGAAAATGCAGTCGATAGTGGCTATAGAGAACTAACATTGTTAGGACAAAATGTGAACTCATATAATAGCGGCGACCATAAATTTCATAATCTGCTTGAAGTCGTTTCCAAAATTTCTGGAGTCGATAGGATAAGATACACTTCGCCGCACCCTCAAGACATAACAGACGAGCTTTTAGATATAATGTACAAGTATGATAATATTTGCAATTATATTCATTTACCCCTACAAGCGGGCAGTGACAAAATTCTTAAGCGAATGCATAGATCTTACTCAAAAAAAGATTTTTTAGTTTTAGTAGAAAAAATTAGGCTTAAACTTCCCAATGTCGGCTTATCAACAGATATAATTGTTGGGTTTCCAGGAGAAACTGATAATGATTTTTTAGAGACAATTGATGTAATGAACTTAGTAGAATTTGATAGTGCTTTTCATTTCAAATATTCACCAAGAAACGGAACAAAAGCCACTGAATTTGAAGATCATATCTCTGAAAGTATTAAACAAAGGCGTTTAGAAAAAGTAATCAGTCTTCAAAAAAAACATTCAATCAAAAGAAACCAACATTTAATAGGTACTACTCAAAACATTTTAGTTGAAAAACAGTCCAAAATGTCTTCAGACTACTGGGCTGGAAGGACAGATTCAAATAAATGGGTTATTTTTAAAAAAGGCAAAGTCAAAATTAATGAAATGGTTGATGTAATAATAACTGATTCTAAAGGTATATCTCTTAAAGGTGAATTAGTTAGTGGAGCAAAAGCAGCGTAATGAAGCTACTTAAAACTTTTTTCTTAATTATCATTATTTTATTCCTAATCTATTTTTTGAGTATGAACAATGCAAAGGTGGATATTGATCTCCTCTTTAAAAAATTTAATGAAGTTTCAATTTCTATGGTAATATTTGGTTCATTATCCTTAGGTGTTTTTCTTGGCTATCTCATTGCAGTATTTTCAGTTTTATCCTCAAAGGCTCAAAATAGAACTCTGCAAAATAAAATAAATAGCATGTCTGACGAATTGAATGACCTCCGCAATGTTGCAGTAAATGAGACAATTTATCAAGATGATATTAAAACCTAATTTGTTAGGGTTATATTTCGGTATGTTTAGTTGTTAGAGGAGCTATTATTTTTCAGTTTTTTTCTTTATTAAAATCAAAAAAGACTCCAAAAGTTGAAACTCTTTTCTCAGACGCACTTAATTCACTTTTAAATGGAGACAAAAATAAGGCCATCTCACTCTTACAGAAGGTTGTCAAAAAGGATACGAATCATGTTAGGGCATATTTACAGTTAGGTAATTTGCTAAGAAAGGAAAATACAGACCAGGCTATTAAAATTCATCAATCCCTTACAGTAAGACCAAATCTTCGTTCAGAGCAAAAGGTTGAAATTCATAAAGCATTGGCTAAAGATTACATTGAAATAGGCTATGTAAAAAATGCAATAGAACAAGCAAAGAAAATTCTTTTAATCGAGAAACGAAATATTTGGTCTCTAAAGTTTTTAATAAGTATTTCAGAAGAAAATCAAGATTGGGAAAATGCGGCATTGTGGAGTAAACATCTACAAAAAATTAGTGGTAAAAAAGAGTTAAATAACTTATCACGCTTTGACATTTATAAAGGGCTTGATTGCATGAGAAATGGTCAAACTGATGACGCAAAGACATTTTTTGAAAAAGCAATAAAAAAATCTCCTAATAACAGTCAAGCATATAAGTTTTTGGGTGATTTATATGAAAAAAATAGGGATTTAGTGAAAGCACTAGAAAACTGGAAAATTTACGCTACAAAAGATAAAAAATCTGGTATTGATGTATATCATAAAATAGAATCTGCTTTGTTTGATCTAGGCCGCTACAGCGAGGTTGAAAAATTTTATCAAAATTTAATTTCCATTGATAAATTGAATTATGAAGCGATAATAAAACTTGCAAACGTCCTTGATGAAAAAGGGGAAACAAATAAAGCTCTAAGTTTAATTGAAAATTCTGTTGATAAGAAAAAGAAAGATATTAGAATTGAATTAATGAAACTAAAGTTATCTATCGCTACTGCAACTCCGATTGAATTGGGACATCAAATTGATGATATTATCAATAGAAAATTAAAAAATAGTGATGATTAAATATTTACAAATAATATTTCCAATTCTAATGTGGGGTCAAAATATTGATATGTATATGTCATTGATTGACGAAGGACAAATAAATTCGGTGAAAGAGAAATTACCTGAACTAATATCAAAATATCCGAACAATGCTGGTGTTATTTACCTTCAAGCCCTTTTAACAAAAGATGGTATGAAATCTCTGGATTTGTATAAATTAATTATTGAAAAGTTTCCTAAATCAAGTTATTCTGATGATGCCTCTGTAAAATTGGGAGAATATTTTTATGCACGCGGCCTCTATTCCCAAGCATGTATGAATCTAGCACAATTCCCAAGAAAGTACCCCCGTTTTCATGATATGCAAAGAGTTATTGATTTACTAGTTAGTTCCTTTAAAGCAGTAGGTCAAAATGATTCAGCACAATATTATCTTAGTATATATCAAGGTATGTTTCCTTATTTGGATGTTCAGAAATATGGAATTAGTTCAACAGGTATAAATAAAATTCAAACCAAAAAAGAAAAACATAATTCTAAATCAGCCCCATACGTAATTCAGATAGGTGCTTTTAGTAGCATAAAGAATGCTAATAGATTAAAGTTGCAAGCTAATCAGATTGGTCATGAAGTCGAAATTATTCAAATAGAAACAAATGATAGAACTTTAAATGCAGTAAGAGTTGTAAGATATAATTCTAAAAGCACTGCGGAGAAAATTGGTCAAAATATTAAAAGAAAATTAGGTGTAGACTACAGAGTTCTATATCGTCCAATTAATGGGTAAATATTTGGGAATGATTGAGTTGCTGGTGCTCTCCACGGCCTTCAAAGCCGCTGTCTGTAATCATATTGCAGAGCTGGGTTCGATTCCCAGGCGTTCCCGCTAATAGAAATATAATTTCTCATCTTAAATAAATGAATAT
>NZKX01000123.1 GCA_002694025.1 Fidelibacterota bacterium
AATCTGTTATTAAGCTTACATGATTGGGACGTAGATTTTTCTGCATGGTGCACATATAAATATCTTTGTGCTGGTCCTGGAAGTCCATCAGGTGTTTTTATACATGAGCGACATCATAAATGGAATGGTCCAAGGTTACTTGGTTGGTGGGGACACAATAAAGATTCTAGATTTGAAATGTCATCCACATTTGATCCCATTAGTACTGCTGAAGGTTGGCAAATTAGTAATGCACCTATTATGGGTATGGCTCCTTTAGTAACTGCAATGAATATTTACAGCAAGGCTGGGATGAATTCAATTCGGGAAAAAGGGGAAAATATTTCGTCTTATATAGAATATTTAATTCATCAATTGATACCATCTGTGCATATTATCACACCAGAGGATAGAGGATGTCAACTTTCTCTGGTGGTCCCTAAAGGAAAGAAGGTACATGATCGTCTTTTAGAAAAAGGTGTAATTTGTGATTGGAGAAATCCTGATGTAATCCGAGTTGCTCCCCATCCATTATATAACTCGTACGTTGAAGTATTTAATTTTGTTAAAATTTTGAGAAAAGCAGTTGAATCCTAAACAGCAGCATATTGCTTTAATTGGTGCAGGTTTATCAGGACCTGTTATGGCAACCTATTTATCCTCACTAGGTTTTTCAATTGATGTATATGAGGCTCGATCAGATATGAGAAAAAATTCTATACCTGCAGGGAGGTCGATAAATCTGGCCTTATCAGTTAGAGGAATAAGGGCTTTAAAAGACATTGGTGTTTATGAAAAAATAGAACCTGATTTGATTCCCATGCGTGGGCGAATGATTCATGATGTAAATGGTAACATTAATTTTCAGCCGTATGGTCAAAAAAGAAATGAAGTTATCTTCTCGGTTTCAAGATCAAATCTCAATAAAACATTAATAAATTATGCCGAAAATACAAACCTTGTAAACTTTCATTTTAATCACGAATTGCAAAATATTGACCTAAAAAAATCAGAGCTACGTTTCAATAATAAAGATGTTCCTTTTAATGTGATACTAGGTTCTGATGGTGCCTCATCAAAAGTGAGAGATTTTATATGTGAAAATTCAAACGTCTCATTTATAAAAAAACCTTTAGGTCATGGTTATAAAGAACTAACAATTTTGCCTAATAGTAATGGTGAATTTCAAATAGATAGCAATTCTTTGCACATTTGGCCTAGAGGAAAATTTATGCTTATTGCGCTACCAAATGCAGATAGATCTTTCACCTGCACATTATTTCTACCATTGAAGGGATTTAATAGTTTTCACTATCTAGACTCTAAAAATAAAGTGCTGCATTTTTTTCAAAAATATTTTCCAGACACTCTACATCTCATTCCCAACTTGCCAGATGAATTCTTAAAGCGACCTGTAGGAAAGTTAGGATCAATCTATTGCAATAAGTGGAATTACAAAGATGTTGCTGCAATTTTTGGAGACGCTGCTCATACCATTGTACCTTTCTTTGGTCAGGGTATGAATGCATCCATGCAAGATTGTACTGTAATGTATTCCTTTGTAAAAAAATATAATGGAAACTGGGATAAAATATTTTCAAGATTTTCAGAAATGCAGGTAGCAAATGGTTATGCTATAGCCGATATGGCATTAGAGAATTATATCGAGATGCGAGACTCAGTTAACGATCCTAATTATAAAATAAAAAGAGAGTTAGAATTTGAATTAGAAAACAAGCTTTGGGATCGTTTTGTACCAAGATATTCTATGGTATCCTTTCATGAAATACCATATTCTGAAGTTTTAAGAAGAGGAGTAACTCAATCTAAGTTGATGGACTCTTTTATAAAAGGGGTCTTTACAAAAAAAAAGTTATATGAACAAATTGAAAAAAAATTATCACCTATAAGGTAAATATTTTTTTAATCATTAATGGAGAATAGACATTTAGAATATTGTAGATCATATTGATCATGTCAATAAATCACTTTCAAAACTCATATAGGATTATGCGAGTACAGGAAAAGTGTAAAGGTTTCACTAAAAAATATATATTGGATCGGCAAAATCCATTCATTAATACAGGAATTTTATTTTCGAAAATTTTGGAAAAAAGAAATAAGAAAATATTAGGTAAAAATTTTAAACATACATTAAAAGAGGTTTCACAATGATGTCAAAAGTAACTTACAATGGTGACTTAAGAACAGAGGCATATCATATTCAATCAGGAATTTCAATTGTAACAGATGCTCCAATTGATAATCAAGGAAAAGGAGAGGCATTTTCTCCAACAGATTTAGTTGCAACAGCATTGGCTTCATGTATGTTAACTATCATGGGAATTGTAGCTGAAAGAAATGATATTGAGCTCAAAGGTACAACTGCTGAAGTAGAAAAAATAATGGGATCAGAACCTAGAAAGATAGATAAAATAGAGATTAACATTTTTTTTAAAAAAAATTTTGATAAAAAATCAAAACTTAAACTTGAAAGTGCGGCCTCAACGTGCCCTGTTAGTAACAGCTTGAATGTAAGTTTAAAAAAATATATTAATTTTATATATCCATAAAAAAATGATAAGGATCTTTTTAAATTCCATATTCTAAAATGAATGATAATTTTAAACTAGCCCCCTCAATATTGTCCGCAGATTTTTCAGACCTTCAGTCTGCTCTTAAAATATGCGACAAAGGAAATGCTCATTGGATACATGTAGATGTAATGGACAACCAGTTTGTTCCAAACTTGACTATTGGCCCTCCAGTAGTAGCGTCATTAAGGCCTAAAACACAAAAATTTATCGATGTTCATATGATGGTTATTGACCCTGAAAAATTGGTAGAGCCATTTGCAAGAGCAGGTGCGGATAATATTACATTTCATATAGAAGCTACAAAAGAACCTGAAAAAATAATTGATCTTATTCGATCCTGTGGATGCAGGGTAGGTATATCTATAAAACCATCAACTCCACTGTCTGATATTTTCCCAATTCTAGAAAAGGTAGATGTAGTTTTGGTAATGAGTGTTGAACCTGGCTTTGGTGGGCAGGGATATATTAAAGAATCAAACAACAGAATATCTTCAATTAAATCTTATTTAGTAGAAAACTGCTTAGATCGTGTACAAATTGAAGTGGATGGTGGTATTAAGCTCCATAATGCAGCGGATGTTCTGAAAGAAGGAGCTGATATCTTAGTAGCAGGTTCAGAAATATTTAATTCAAAAACCCCAGTGCAGACGATTGAAGAATTTTATAAACTTTCTAAACGTTTAGTTAATTAAAATGTAACTGATTTAATTAGCATTTTTTTTTTAAATAGCATAAAATTTTTATCAAGAAAAATCATATATGAAAACATATCAAGATTTAAAAAATTTTTCCCAATGGTCAGATTCGGATAAGGATCAATTTTCAATTGCAGTGGTCAAAGGGTTGGTGATGGATGCCACCAGAGAGGCAAATAGTGGCCATCCTGGAGGTCCAATGTCTTGTGCGGATTTTGCTTTTATTTTATATAGGTATTATTTAGCATTTGATCCAAATGACCCTAATTGGTTTAACCGAGATCGGTTTATACTTTCTGGTGGGCATATGTCGATGGTGCAATATGCACTATTACTTTTCTCAGGCTGGTTGAAACTCAATGATATAAAAAAATTCCGTCAGCTTCATAGCAATACTCCAGGACATCCTGAGGTAGAAGTTACCGGAGTAGAGTGTACTACTGGACCTTTGGGACAGGGATTTGCGATGGCTACAGGAATGGCGCATGGAGAAGCTTATTTACGTAATATCTTTTCTAGGAGTTCTATCAAGGCATCCAGACTAGTTGATCATTATACATACGTTCTCGCAAGTGATGGTGATCTTCAAGAACCAGTTGCTTTAGGTACCGCATCTTTAGCTGGTCATCTAGCCTTATCAAAGCTTATTGTTTTCTATGATGCAAACAAGGCTCAAATATCAGGGCATACAAATAGATCAGACTCTACAGATTATAAAAAGATATTCGATGGTTTTAATTGGCATGTGCAAGAGATCGATGGCCATAATCATAGCCAAATAAAAAAATCAATTGAAAATGCACAGCAGGATCATCGTCCTAGCATTATTATTGGAAATACCATTATGGCAAAAGGTACTGCGAGTATGGAAGGTGATCACAATACACATGGAGCACCACTTCCTCAAGAAGAGATTGATCTATCAAAAAAGAAACTGGGTCTACCCAATGATAAATTTTATTTTCCTGAAGAAATAAAAATGTATTATCAATCTAGATTTTCAGAACTTTCCCGAGCAGTCAGATTATGGAAAGATCAAAAAGATCAGCTATTATCTATAAAAAAAACCTCTTCCTTAATTTCTATTTGCCTCGAGGAAAAGCTTCCTAAAACTGATTTACCTTCCTTTGCATTCGGACAATCAATAGCTACTAGGAAAGCTTATGGAGCAACCTTAGATAAATTTGCAAGTGAATTGCCTAATCTTGTTGGCGGATCTGCAGATTTAGAACCATCTAACTATACTGGTAATTTTGCAGAGACATATAAAGATTTTTCAAAACTAGATCAAGCCGGGCGTAATATACCTTTTGGAGTTCGCGAATTTCCGATGGCAGCAATGATGAACGGCATAGCCTTGCATGGCGGCTTGATACCCTTTGGTGGCACATTTTTAGTCTTTGCTGATTATGAGCGACCTGCTCTTCGACTCGGTGCATTACAAAATATTAGAGTCATTCATGAGTTCACACATGATTCTTTTTATGTTGGGGAGGATGGACCTACCCATCAGCCCATCGAACACGCTATGTCTCTAAGGACAATACCAAACTTTAATGTTTTTAGACCTGCTGACGCTAAAGAAACAGCAATCTGTTTTCGTATAGCGCTGGAAAATATGCATACTCCTAGTGCCTTACTGTTAACTAGACAGGGTGTACCTGTTCTCCCAAATGATTATGACGAGTTAGAAAATGGTGTAAGAAAAGGGGCATATGTAATAAGGGATTGTGATGAACCGCCAGAATTAATTTTAATAGCAACTGGCTCAGAAGTTTCTTTGGCACTTGAAACGTGTGAATTAATGAAAGATAAAAATATTCGTGTTGTCAGTATGCCTTGTATGGAAATTTTTGAAAAGCAAGATTTATTGTATCAGTCTTCTATTATTCCAAAGAGAGGATGTTTAAAAGTTACAATTGAAGCAGGCATAACTCGCGGATGGGAAAAATTTTCAGGAATTAATGGTTTGTCAATTGGGATTGATCGTTATGGTGCTTCAGCACCTGGTAAAGTCCTTGCTGATGAATTTGGATTTACTGCTGAAAAAATAGAATCCAAGATTAAAGCTCATTTGAAAAATCTTTTATGAAAATTCATTTAGCTACTGATCACGCTGGTCTAGATTTAAAAAACACCATAAAAAATTACCTTAGAGAATCTGGATACCATGTAGAGGATCACGGAGCTTATGAATATGATGCTGAAGATGATTATCCAGATTTCATTTTCCCATGTGCAATGGCTGTATCCCTTGATAAAGAAAGTAGAGGAATAATCCTTGGTGGTTCAGGCCAAGGTGAGGCAATCGCGGCAAATAGAATCAGAGGATGTAGAGCTGCTGTCTTTTATGGAGGTACAAAAGAAATAGTTAGATTGTCTAGGGAACATAACAATGCAAATATATTATCCATTGGAGCTAGGTTTATGATTGAGAAAGAAATTTTTGAAGTTTTAGATTTATGGATTAAAGAGTCTTTTGAGGGAGGAAGACATCAACG
>NZKX01000127.1 GCA_002694025.1 Fidelibacterota bacterium
TTAGATGTGTAAAAGATATCTAAATTAAGAACCTAGCTATTTCCACTTATCCTCAAATAAAAGGTTTAAATGATCATGGAAAATATTGATGGTATATTTATTTCTCAGCTTATGGGTTATTATTTCTAAGTCTTCTTTAGGGATACTGATCACTTTTTCATTTGGTAACGTATTAAGAAGAAACTCTCTTGCTAAGAACTGATCTTCAGATGATTTGATTTTTCTTTGGACTTTTTCTTGATTTAAAAGCCCTAAACGCATTCCTTCATTGGTTAAGAGTTTATCTCGTAAACACGTATAAAATGCGCGAATGGGGTTATCTGTGAATAATTTTGGATTTGAATTCCGAAGGTAATTAAGCAAATCGCTTATAGTGAAGTTGCCATCCTTATAGCTAGCTAAGATGGTGTTAGAATTAACCTTCAGATTTAAAATATCTTTCATGACAAATTCTTTATCAGCTGAATTAACTTGATTCATATTTTTTTTTTGGATAATCCTTTTAATTTGATTTAATGTATTAATTACAAGAGTATCATTTATTAAAATATTATTATTATTTAGTAAATCATTAACATAATCATTTGCAATAGTCTGTCTTACTTTTTTGATTATGTTTTTTTTTAAACGATACTTTGCACTTTGATACTCTTCTTCGCTAATAATCATTTGTTTTTTTTCATCTTTTTTTAGAAGAATATGCCACCCATAACCAGATCTTATAGGTCCAATTATTGTATCAAGGGGCATTGAAAAAGCAAAATTTTCTATGTTTGGATCAAGAACATCATAAGATACCCATCCCAATGTTCCCTTTGATTTCTTCAAATTATTATTTTGAAACAATTCTCCGGCAACTTGATCAAATGTTTTCTCATTATTGCCAATAAAAGCAGACAGGCTATCAAGTTTATCTTTTTTGATATGAAAAATATGTTTTAATAAAATTTCTGTGTTTTTCCAAATGAAGTGTTTTCTAATTAAACTATCTGGAACACTAATTGGATTTGATTTAGTTATAGAATCATAAAGTTCCTCGCGAAGTGCTTTCTCAGTTGCTAGTCGAATTCTGTCCATACCTATGGAATCAATTGATAATTTTTTGTATCTAGCTTCTTCAGCAAACAATCTAGTTCGAATCAGTTCATCTACTGTCCTCAATCTTTCAAATTCTGAATCTTTAATTGAGGTATTAATTAGCTTGTTTGAATATGCAGAAATAAAATCATCATCAGTAATAATGCTATTCCCAACGGTTGCAATGACACTTAGGTCTTCTTTTTTTTCACAGGTATATACAAAAAGACAAATAAATAAAAAACTAAAAAGATGTGCACTATTCATCGAATAAAATATTAGTTGAAATAGATAAAAAAAAGGGGGAGTCAAACTCCCCCTTTTTAATAATAACTAGTCAAATACTACTTCATAAGTAGCATTTTTCCTGTTAAGGTTCTACTATCTGAAGTTACTTTGTACAGATATAAACCAGAAGGAACCTTTTGCCCATAGGCATTATTTGCATTCCATTGTAAAGCATGCCTTCCTGCATTTAATTCCCCATTCTGGAGTGTAATAATTTCATTACCCAAAATGTTGTAAACCGTTACATTGACTGTAGAAGTATAATCTAAATCAAAACGTAAGGTGGTTACAGGATTAAATGGATTAGGATAGTTGCCAAGTAGTGCAAATTCCTTTGGAGTAATGATTTCTGTATCAGAAGACAATTGGTCATCTGCAGATATCATCATACCAACATTATCAAAATACACAGCGCCGGCATCAGCCTCGGGGCCTTGCCATAATTCACAACCAACGTTGATATTGACTGTCCCTTCAGGCACCATACCTGTAACCATGAGTTCATGCCACATATCTGTGGTAGCTGATGCATCAACTACATTAGATGTATATTTAGCCAACTGTGACCAACCTGCATCGAAGAACTCAAGAAAAAGATATCCATTGTTGTTGCCAGATACTGCATTACCAGCCGGAGTCATACCGTGACCATGCATATGCATATAGTTTCCAGCTTCTAAATTCAGTCCTTCCAATGAAAAACTTTGGTAGACTGGAGTCCATTCAGGATTTGCATCTGAATTATCTGAACGTGGAGTAATTTGCAAACTGTGCATTCCATCAAAAGGATGCAAATCATTTACTTCCCAATTTGTTAATTCAGGTGGCCAACTGCTCCAACTTGCTGGACCTTCTTCAAATCCACCATTTGCTAAATATCCACCAGGACCTGCCCAAGGATTATCCGGATTGTTATCGCCAAAAACTGTTTGCAATACAACAGTACCACTCGCATCAGTATCAAGATAGAATGTTTTATCTGCTCCAAAACCAGCTTCATTATCCATAGCACCATTTTCACCACCTTCATTTTCAATACCTGGGTAGTAAGCACCAAGTTTGTAAGTGAAAACGTTTCCATGCCCTGCAGGGAGCATAAGCTCGCCGGTAAATACACCATCTCCATCAGCATCGGTAAGCCTAGGAACATCTGGCGAACAAGGAGCGGCGCAATCAGGACCCATACAATCCCCCCAAGTACACCAGCAATTCAAGAACGAGCCATTCATAATTAGCGTATCCGGATGAGCTTGAAAATAGTCACCAGTATTTACGTTCATTGTATTCATCATCCACATTGCATGTATTTCAACCATTACGTCACTTTGTAGCTCACCGATTGGAAGTATAACAGGTTGCTCAGCTGGTAGAACTAAATCTTCACCGGTAAATTCAAACACTCTATTAGCTGCAGTTTCCCAGCCTCCATTATTAAAGTTTGCATCTGGATTTGCTTTAAATTTCCATTCATGCTGACTTCCTGGAGTCGCTGTGATCATTTTTGTAAGTGTATAGAGGTTTGGATCTGTGAAATCTTCCTGGAAAACATCACCTTCACCCCAACCATTTATTCCACCACGCAGTTCCATGAAATGAGTATTATTATCCCATCCTTGTGATAGTAAAGTAGTCATATCTGCTTGAAATGTTACACTAGCTTCTACAGGATCACCGCCACATGTATAACAAGAGCTGAAACAGAAAGGAGGTGTCATTGAATCTTCCTCACCTACTACAATAGTACGGTCGCCCCAATTATCACCATCTCCACAACCTTCATTTGTGAGGTTGCCACCGTCTTCATAGCCACTATCATTACCACCATTATTAAATTTGTAATAATGCGATCCTTCAGGAAGAACCATTTTCACACTATATATAGTCTCTTCTCCAGGAAGCAAAGTCATTAATTGATAGTTGTTATGCCATTGGCCTCCACCCAAGAAAATGCCTTCCGGTGCTACAGGTGTTTCTTCCATATCTACATGAAACGTGACATAAGATTCCTCGCAGGAGATACATTCACCAAAACAGACAGGTGGGAGCATGGTATCTACGTCAGGGACAACTAAAAATCTGTCACTACCAAATCCTCCAGCACCACCGCAAGCAGGATCAGGAACGGATTCATCAGTGCCCCAAGAGTTACCGTTCAGAAATTTGTAGTATAAAGTATCTCCAGCATTTACTTCTATATCAACAGCATATATTCCATCCATATCTGGATCGAGCAATTCGGTCGCTGCAGGATCCCATCCTTGGAAACTACCTGCGACATGGACCCCATCGCTGGAGACTTCTTGATTATTCATATCTACATGAAGAGTAATAGTACGAGGTAGGAAGGGGTTCGCTGGATTGTTATCTCCAAATACAGTTTCCAATGTCACCGCTCCGCTAGCATCTGTTGGAATATAGTATACTTTATCTGCCCCAAAACCTGCTTCATTGTCCATAGATCCATTTTCACCAGGAATTTCTTCAACTCCAGGGTAGTAAGCACCTAGTTTATAGGTAAAGACATTTCCATGTCCAGCAGGTAAACTTAGCGTGCCTGTGTATACGCCGTCACCATCACCATCCACTAGGCGTGGAACATCTGAAGAAACTTTTTCAGCGCAGGTTGAACCCATACAGTTTCCCCATGTACACCAACAATTAAGAAATGATCCATTTATTATTAGGGTATCAGGTGTCATTGGAAAGGGCTGGCCATTATTTGCGTTAAGAGTTCCTTCCATCCAAGTAGCGTGAATTTCAACATCTACAGCATTAGCCAATGGTCCTATAGGTAAAATAACAGGAACTTCAGGATCAAGAACTATGTCATCACCCCAAAAGTAAAAAGTCCTGTTTGCAGCAGTTTCCCAACCATTGTTATTAAAATTTTCATCTGGATTAGCTTTAAACTTCCATTCTTGGACAGAACCAGGAACAGCAGTGATTTCTTTGGTGATTGTGTAAAGAGAAGGATCTGCGAAGTCTTCTTGGAAGTTGTCGCCCGCTGCCCATCCATTTACACCACCTCGTAATTCCATAAAATGAGTATTAACATCCCAACCTTGCGATAGCAATACGCTCATATCTGCTTGAAATGTTACAGAAGCTGTCACAGGAGCACCTCCACATTCATAGCATGAACCAAAACATGGTACAGGATCAAACATCATGTCATCATCAGTAACAGTTGTGGTCCTATTTATATATCCACCGCCTGTTGTACATACGTCTTCTCCAAGTTCTTCCCAAGTAGTGCCATTTAAGACATATTTCCATTCAATGGTTGTTCCCTCTTCAAAGGCTTTTGCCATTTTGTAAATACCTTCTCCAGCATCCATCATGAAGTCTACATTGGCATCCCAAGCATTAAAAGATCCAGCAACCCTCACACCATCAGTAATTTCATAACCATCTGCATCAACAGCAAAATGGACATAAGATTCATTACATCCAATACATTCACTAAAACACACAGGGTCTAAAACAGTATCGACATCAGGTACATCCAAGAATCTATCACTGGCGAATCCACCAGCTCCACCACAGGCTGGATCAGAAACTGTTTCATCGTTTCCCCATGAATTACCATTAAGATACTTAAAAAATACAGTTTCATCAGTCACTCCAGACATGTCTATTACTACAGTGTAGACACCATCTCCATCGTCATCGGAAAGGGGAGTTGCTGCTGGATCCCAACCCTGAAAGCTTCCTGCCACATGCACACCATTTTCTGAAACGGTTACATCTGACATATCAACATTTAATGTAACATTTACAGCGAAAAGGGAGGATGTGAAAGCAAAAAGAATGGTAAGGACCATAATCTTCATACGATTAATCATTTATTGCTCCATTTTTTTTATTAATTATTTAGTATCTCTAAATAGAGTTACTAAAAATATAGATTGTTATTGTACCATAACATCATAATTTATAGCAAATATAAGGAAAAATTCCAGTAAGAATTTTTACCTTAAAATGAAGTGGAAAGCGTTAATTTTTTAGGATTCCCTAGAGGGCCCATATCAACATATGTATAATCAATAAAATAGGTTGAGCTTGATATCTTTAACTTAATGCCACAGCCAGCAGACAATCCTGAAATACTATCTCTTTGATATAAGTTTGCATAACCAGAGCGGATAAATATAAAGTCCTTAAATGAAATCTCAGTTCCAGTGTTAATACTTTCTGTATTATCATTTGGATGCAGTGCATCTACAGCAAGGAGCCATTTGAAATCATTCGAAATTAATTTAGTATAGGATAAACCAAACCTAAAAATAAGTGGTAGCTCAAAAGGATCAGTAGCAAAATTGGCATTTATATTTATGGGATCAGATTCTAGACTTGGGTCCACTTCTGTTTGTATAAGCAAATCTCTTCCTTCCATCTTCATCTTTGTACCATAATTTGAAATACTCATTCCCATGGTTAAACCTTGTATTTGAGTAACATAAAGAGTCCCTAAATCAATAGCAAACCCAGTTGCTTTTGAATTATAAATATTTTCCCGAACGATTTTAGAGGATATTCCAAAAGAAAAGCGATCAGTGAGCATTCTTGAAAAAGAAATTTGTCCCATTAGTGAACCTGCATTAAAATTTTCTCCTGTTCCTTCAGGATTGTGGGTAGTGGTGACTTCCATTTCACCCATGTACATAGCACAGATAGCAGCGCCAATCGTTCCATAAGGTGTTTTAAAAGATGCGCCTACAAAATCTAAGTCAACATCTAAAATCCAATCTTGATGATCTAATAGAATCTCATTTTTTTTCAAAGAAGATAATCCTGCTGGATTCCAGTATAAGGCGGTTGCATCATTTGATGTTGCTGCATATGCACCTCCCATAGCAAGAGCACGGGCTCCAACACCAATTTTTAGAAATTGTGCAGCAGTGGTACCTGTCTTGGATACAGTTTGAGCATAAGATATGCTAATTATAGTGAGTGATATAAATGTTATTTTAATGATAAAATGTTTCATTTTATTACTGCAAATTTTCCTATATGGGGTTTGAAGTCATATATGCTACCATTTTCCATGGGTTCAACATGAAAAAAATATACTCCATAAGCAATATCAAGGTTGTCTTTAGTAAGCATATTCCATTCATAAGATCCATCATCAAAGCTAGTATTATGTACCAAAGTGTTTACAAGCTCGCCTGATAAGGTGAAGATTTTAATTTTGCATTGAGGAGGCAAATGGTTAAAGTGAATAGATCTTGGTCCTCTTCCATCTGCATAAGGATTTTGTCCTTCCCAGCTTGCAGCAACAATATATGGATTGGGCACTACTTTTATTTTGCTAGATAAGTAATTAATTTGACTAGAATTGAAACTAGATCCTTGCGAAATAAATTCATACACATCAGCATTTGAAAAGGGTTTTGTTGTAAAAATGGATAAGGTATCACCATCTGTAGGCCTTTTTTGGTATGGTACATTATCATGCCCTGGAGTGATGTTCCAAGAAACAAAAGAAGTGTCTCCAGCTTTTTCTAGAATGATAATACGATCTGAATACGAAAAGTGTCCTGTTTTAGCAAGCTCAAGTTTCAATGCATAGTCGCTTCCAAACAGTGAAACGGCAAATCCAAAATCAGACCATGTTCCTAAGACCGTATCGACAATGTTAAAATATTCAAATTGATCTGGATTTAGATAAAATTCACTATTAATAATTGAGTCTAGTGGAATAGAATCAGGGAGGCCGGTAGCCTTGCTATAATAATGCCAGGTGCGATCTATGACAGCAAGATCTAACTCTGCTTCCACATTGTCTAAATCAATAATTTTATAATTTACTGTTGAAGAATCAATAGTAATATATTGGCCATTTTCTCTTAAAAGAGTTATGGATGATGTAGGATATGTTGAAGAGTCAGAAAAAACGAGCCCATAATTTCTTGGGTAACGTACTCCTTGAGTGGCAATACCGCCAAAACTGAAAGGACTAAAACTGTATTCATAGTTATTATCATTCAATGGATAAAAATTAGAA
>NZKX01000097.1 GCA_002694025.1 Fidelibacterota bacterium
GTAACTAAAACTATTCAAAATAATCAGAAAAATCTAAATGTTAATGCTGAAAAAGAATCTATAAATGCTATGCAAAATCATGGACTAAAAGTACATTCATTGGACAAGAATGATTTTGAATTATGGAGGAGTGAAGTAAGGAAAATGACTCCTGAGCTTCGTGGTAATATTATCCCAACGCAAATTTATGACAAGGTTATCGAGCTGACTAATTAGAGCATGGTTTGATAGGTTTTTACTCTATAATTACTTCATGTCTTAGTAGACTAAAATGGATTGAGAACTTTGTTACCATTAGCATTTTTTTTGCTATGGCGATAATTCCATTTACAGAAACATTTACTAGACTATTAGGTATATTAAATATTCCTGCATCGCAAGTTATAGTTCAACATTTGACTCTCTGGATAGGATTTTTTGGAGCAGTTTTAGCTACACGCCAAAATAAATTATTAGCTCTTACTCAAAAAACGCTATTCAAAGATGATGAAAAATTTCATCTTGGTCGATACATAGCAAAATTAATTACGTTTTTAGTACTTCTTTCCTTAGCTTGGGGCAGTTGGGATCTTTTAAAAGTTGAAATCGAGTATCCAATGGATATTGCGCCTAAAATACCAAGGTGGGTGGCCATTTTAATAATGCCAGTGGGATTTTTATTAATGAGCATTCAGATTTTACTAAAAAGTTCTTCAAATAATTACTACCGTTTATCTTTCATATCTTTAGCCATACTATTTTCTTCTACTAGTCTTCTAGAAATAATGTTTGATTTTTTCCCAAGCACCTATATTGGAATTTTTGTCATTTTATTTGCCTTATATTTTGGAGCACCCATTTTTGTTGGACTTGGTGGAATTTCAATCTTTTTATTTTGGGTTAATTTTATTCCTATTTCTGCAATTTCTGCAGAGGCCTACCGAATCGTAGTATCACCTACGTTACCTACAATCCCTCTTTTCACAATGGCAGGTTACTTTTTAGCAGAGAGTAAATCTTCAAAAAGATTACTTTCTATTTTTCATGAGCTATTTGGCTGGGTTCCAGGGGGTACACCAATAATGATAATTTTACTTTGCGGGTTCTTCACAGCATTGACCGGTGGATCAGGAGTTACTATACTAGCACTTGGAGGATTATTGTTCCCAATGCTTTTAAATGAAGGTTACAGCAAGTCTTTTTCGCTGGGCTTGTTAACAGTTTCTGGATCAATTGGACTACTTTTTCCACCAAGCCTGCCTGCAATTATTTATGGTGTTACTGCAGGTGTATCTGTCAAAAATGTTTTTACTGCAGGATTATTACCTGGATTGTTACTAATTACCCTTATTTCATGCTATGCACTTTATCAAGGAAAAGTAAATCATATCAAACTTAAAAGGTTTTCATTAAAAAGTGCATTACATGTATGTAATAAAGGAAAATGGGAGCTATTTCTACCTTTCATTATTCTATTTGGGGTGTTTGGTGGTTTTACAACTCTTGTCGAAACTGCAGCTATAACAGTACTTTATGTTATTTATATTGAAGTGTTTATTTATAGGGACATTAATTTAAAAGATGTTCCCAAAGTTATTATTAATTGTTCTTCACTTATTGGTGGAGTTTTAATAATTCTTGGGGTTGCTATGGGTTTAACAAGTTATCTTGTAGATGCTCAAATTCCCATGGAGCTTTTATCATGGGCAAAGTCCACAATTAATAATAGATATATATTTTTATTATTATTAAATCTTTTCTTGTTAGCAGTTGGTTGCTTAATGGATATATTTTCAGCAATAATAGTTATTGTACCATTGATTGCACCGCTTGGAATTTATTTTGGGATTGATCCAGTTCACCTTGCAATTATTTTCATTGCTAATTTAGAATTAGGGTTTTTAACACCTCCTGTTGGAATGAATTTATTTTTATCTGCATACCGATTTAATGAACCAATGCCAAAAATATATAAATCTATCTTTCCATTTTTTATTATTAAGTTAATTGCTGTTATTTTGATTACATACATACCATTTTTAACACTTAGAGATTTTAATTTTTAAAAGAATATTAACATTCTAATGAATGCTTGATTTTCAAGGGAATCAAAATATATATTTATATAAGTAATCGCAGGAAAATTCTATATAATAAAAGCTATAATTTCGTCTGCAATAGACATTTATATTTAAATTAATTACTAGGGAGATTTTGATGAGGTGCATGGTGATGGCGCTAATTATAGCGGTGGTTCCTGTTAAATCTATCTTCGCTCAAAGCGAAGCAGGTGCAATTTTTTTACTAATAGCCCCTGGGGCTAGAGCTGGTGGCATGGGAGAAGCACACGTGGCAGTAGCTAACGATGCTTATGCAAGTTATTGGAATCCTGCCGGTTTAGGATTTCTTGAGGGTCAAGAGCTTGCAATGATGCACGTTAACTGGCTACCTGGTCTAGCAGATGATCTATATTATGAATTTTTAGCTTTTAGAAAAAAGTACCCAACACTTGGCACTCTAGGCGGGCATTTAATTTTTCTTAATTTGGGAGAGCAAATTAGAACTAGTGAGACAGGAGATGAACTGGGTACCTTTACCAGCTATATGACAGCAATGTCTCTTTCTTACAGTGCTTTAATTTCACCTACTCAATCTTTTGGAATAAACTCAAAAATATCTTATCAGCATTTAGTTGAGATTGGTGCAGGAAGTGAAAAGGGTAGCGGTACTTCAATCGATTTTGGATTCGACCTTGGTTACCTGCACAAAGAATGGTTATTACCAAATCTAACCTTTGGTTTAAATCTATCTAATTTAGGGCCTAAGGTTTCCTTTATTGATCCAGATCAAGCAGACCCTCAACCAACAAATTTGACATTAGGATTTAATTATGCCTTAATCAATGGGGAGTATAATAAGTTTAATATTGTATACGATGTCGACAAGCTATTAGTCTCTTCCTATCCAGACATGGATTGGAATGGGGATGGTGTAATAGGAGGGTATGACGAATTTGGTAATAAAAGTCCAGGGAATGATTATAATTCTGATGGACAACTTGAGATAGCTCATACAGATCCAATATATAAAGCACTATTTACTTCATGGGTTAATGATTGGTTACTTGGAGGAGATATTGATTATGGTGCTTCAGGACCAGGTAATGGTGATGGAATCATAGGAGGATATAATTGGATAGATGCTAATGGAGATGGTAAACCTGACGGCCGTAAATGGTCTGATTCTGATTCCAATGGAGAAGTAGATGTAGGTGAGGGCGAAATGGTAGCAACAGATGGTGAACCTGGAGATTCAGGATGGGGGGAGTATAATGAGTACGGTATTAAAGAGGTTGGAAATGCAAAATCTCGCACCATTTCAAATGAATTAGACCGATTGGTGCATAATATTGGCATGGAATATTGGTATGGAAAATATTTTGCAATCCGTACTGGATTTTATTATGATAAAACGGGGAAGATCAGCAATCCAACGTTTGGAGTTGGTTTAAGGTTTGCAGGCTATGGTTTTGATTTTGGATATACTTATGGGGAACAAGGTCATCCACTAACCAATACAATGCGTTTTTCTCTTAACATGGAATTCTGATCTATTTTAATAATCGGTATCTATCTTTGCGTAGATTTTCAGTTTTAATTTGTTTCCAAGCATTTATTTTAGCTTCGATTATGGACCCAATAAGCTTATGTGTGCTTCGCGTTTCTTTTCTTGAAGATACTACTAATAGCACAACAGGAAATGGTCAATTCCTATCGATAAATGAAGGGTTTGATTGTGGAGAATATGTAATTGACCCACCTCCTCACAATTATGACTATTTTCTTTCACAGCTATCTGCAGTAAATAATTATTTTGAAAGTGTATCTTACGGCAAGTTTGGTGTAGATATGGAACAATCAACTATCTATCCTTCCTCATTAAATGGAGACTATAAGTTGCCGAAAACAATGGATTATTACAATCCATATGCTGAGCCATCTCTACAAGAAAAAAGAATAGTGGAGCTTTTTGATCATGCGATTAAAAAAGGATATGATGAGGACTCAATTTTTTTTTCAAATTATGATATAGTTGTGATTTTTCATGCAGGAATAGGACAAGATTTCTCATTACCTTTTTTAGATCCAACCCCAGAAGACATCCCATCAACATTTATTGATAGTGATATGATCACAGAATATCTAGGAGAAACTTATATAAGTATTGATAATCACATGATTGA
>NZKX01000124.1 GCA_002694025.1 Fidelibacterota bacterium
GGAAAGGATATTTGACTATTCCCATCATAATCTTTTTCTATGAAGTAACCATTTAGCTTAAATGAGAGTTCTATAAAGTCTTCTGAGTTGTCATGAATTGTCCAAGCCGGCTCGGAAGGATTAATCTCGCCAGTATTAACCCAATCTTTCGAAAATAAAGCTGAAAATGAAAAGAGTAAAGTTATGATTTTAGTAACCGTATTTTTCATGATAATATGAATCTTGTGAAATTTTATCGCAGTTATTTATATTTAACTCAAAATCTAATATAACTCCATCATATTAATCCAATGGTGAATATTTTTTTTTACCTTTGATAATTCAGAGACTTTATTTCTTTTTTCTAAGCCTTTAGCATAAATATACATTTTCTTAATTAACATATTGATTGTCATAAGAGTTTGTGGTTTATTAAGCATTTTAGACTTTAAAATATTCTCCAAAGCTTGAATTCTATAAAATTCGATTCCATTTTGTGCTTTTGATAGCTGATCATTATGACCTCCATATTTTATAATTAAAGGAACATCCAGAAAAAATACCGAATACTTTGAAGTAATTCTTAACCATAAGTTATAATCCTCACAAACTCTTAAAGACTCATCAAAAGTACCAATATCATCAAAAACATCCCTTTTTATTAAAACAGATGAAGGAGAAATGCGACACATGTCCAAACATTTTTCAAAGATATGGCCTCCAAATTTCTTATGCTTTTTCATTTGATTCACTCGTACGCCGTTTCTAATCCAAATTTCATTTGAATGATGGATTTTTATATTTGAGTTTGCTTGAATCTCATTAGTTTGTTCATAGATCTTATTTGGTAACCACTCATCATCAGAGTCCAAAAGTGCTATCCAATTTCCACGAGAAATTTTTATCCCTTCATTCCTGGCAGAGCTTACGCCGCTATTTTTTTGATATACATATTTTACATTTGGGTAATTCTTTTTAACCCATTCTTCCGTGCCATCATTAGATCCATCATCGATAACGATTATCTCCAAGGGAGGCAATGATTGCTGCTCTACTGATTGAATTGCTCTTTTTAAGGTATGTTTTCTATTATAAGTTGGAATAATTACAGATATATCCATCTACAAACCTTAAATGATATCATCAAATAGTTTATTAAAATAATTTTTTTGGATAAGCACCCTTTTCAATAAGCTTTTGTATTTGTTGAATAACATGTGGCTTATCCTCCTTATACGTCACACCAAACCATTTTGCGCTACTACGAAGTATTTGTACCAATTTGATATTATCTTGTATCAAGTCATTTATTACAGAAGGTATTAGGTATTCACTATTTAATTTGCCACCTTCTTTTTCAAGAAATTTCTCAAACATAGACTCCAAAAAGCCAAATAAATCAGGTGTAAAGCCCCAAACATTCATAGAAACTGGCTCTTGACCATTCAGAGAAATATCTCTTTCAGATTTCATTTTGTTTTTGGATAATCTTAAACCACCTGTTTCAATAACAGTATCAAGTTTGTCACCGTTTAAAGTACAAAGACCACGAGTGACACTTCCAAAGTCAGATAATGTATTGCCAAGCTGGAAAGCTACCATAGAAAAGTTTTTACCCCCTTGTTGATAGTATTCTGCTGCGACCCTAAAAGTCTCTAGTCCATAAAAATCGTCGCCATTTATTGCGACAAACGGCTCTTTTATTAGGTTTTTAGTTGTTAAAATAGCATGACCCGTTCCCCAAGGTTTTTTCCTCCCAACTGGGCAAGAAAACCCACCTGGGAGATTAGTAAGTTCCTGGAAAGCAAATTCGACCTGGATTTTTCCTTTGTATTTATCTGTTATTACGGATCTGAATTCTTTGTGGAATTCTTTCCTTATGACAAAAACAACCTTATTAAATCCTGCTCGAATGGCATCATAAACAGAGTAATCAATAATAGTTTCTTGATTGGGACCTACAGAATCCAGTTGCTTTAAACCTCCATAACGTGATCCCATTCCAGCAGCCATGATCAATAGTGTAATATCCTTCATGCATTTTTCCTTTATTTAGATAAAATTTTTGTTCCTTCATCCTTGCCTATAATATAAGCTCTTCCGCCTACAGATTCTATTGCGCTTGCAACAGCCTCAGAATTTTTTGGAGTGTAGGCAAACATACAACCGCCTCCACCCGATCCATTTATTTTGCCACCATATGCACCAGCATCTAACGCCGCTGATAACATTGAATCAATTTTATTAGTACTTATTTTTAGCTTATCTCTTAATATTTGGTGCCCTTGGTTTAGTAATTCTCCAAAATGCCTGTGGTCAATTTTTTCTTTTCTTAGCTCAATCAAACCTTTTTCTAATAAGTCTCTATTTTTTATTGTGGCATTAAACAAATTTTGCTCTTGATCATTTAGGTAGGAAAGGGGGATCTCAAATCCAGTTGTATGTAGATTAAAACTTGGGATATAAGACAGAATTTTATCAAAAATTTTTAACCGTGAGTATTTACACTTTTTTAGAATATATAAAGTATTTTTAGGCTCACAGGAATCACCTAAAACAAAATTACCTAGTTTGGTATCAATTTTTTGTAAAGACGCACTTGGTTCCGGTTTTATATAAAGTAAACCTCCAAAAGCAGTTGTATATTGATCCATGATGCCACCAGACTCCCGAAATTCAACTGACTCTGCCAGATATGCTAATTCTCCCATTTTCTCTTTTGACCATTTGGGAGGAATATCAGCAGATTGTGCTAAAAAATTTATCCAACTTACAACAATTGCTGATGAACTACTTGTTCCTGCCTGAGCAGGTATCTGACTTTTTATAGTGCACTCAAAACCATTTGCAAAAGAGAGACCTTCACGCTGGCATATTATTATTCCACTTTTAAAATAATCTCTGTTATGTGTGTATTCTAGGTTGTCAAGGGAAAATGTTTCCGTCTCTCTTAAGTCCGGCTTATGTATTACTATTTTTCTATCTCGCCTTTTCTTTCCATATAAGCTTACACGTAAAGATATTGCCATTGATATGACTGGAAGCCCTAAATAGTCTTGATGCTCACCGAATAGGCAGATTCTACCTGGAGTACTTATTTCCAAATTTTATATAATCCAAAAAAAGCTGAAGCTGAAATAAGTGCTAGAAAAAAACCGGGTAAAGTGTTACCATATATTAAATGCCCCATACTTAATAGAGATCCATATACCGCAGTACATCCTAAAACCATTGAAAAAATACCCTTGGGAATAAACCAATCTCCTGATTCTGAACTAGGTTTATAATTTTTCCAGCCAGGGCCTCCCGGATTGACCTTATCAACAAAATTTTGGAGTGTGACTTCATCATCTTTTGGGGTGATGAATGTGGCTAGTACCCAAATGATTGTTGTTAATGATGCACCTATTGTTATCTTAGCCCAATCAGCCATGCCGTATTCACCAAAATTTAAAAATAAAGCGATTATCATTGAACTTACCATTGCAACAATTTCTGTGTAAGCATTTATTCTCCACCAAAACCATCTCAAAATATAGATAAGACCCGTACCTGCTCCAATCATCAAAAGAAGATTGAAAGCCTGTCCAGCACTTTTCAAAAGTAATCCTAAACCTGCACCTAAAATAATAGTAACAATCGTAATTATTCTTGCAACGGTTACTAGCTCTCTTTTGGATGAATCTTTTCTTATAAACCGATGATAAAAATCATTAACAAGATAACTAGCTCCAAGGTTGAGTTGTGTGGACATCGTGCTCATAAATGCTGCAATTAAAGATGCAGAGACTACCCCAAGTAATCCAGATGGAAGAAAAGTAAGCATCGCTGGATAGGCGATATCATGCCCTAGTTTATTTGCAGTAAGCGTTGGGAATGTCCTCTTAATATCTGATATCTCAGGAAAGATAATTAAAGATGAAAGTGCAATTAGTATCCAAGGCCAAGGACGAATACCATAATGAGCAATATTAAACAAAAAGGTTGCCGCAACGGCATGAGATTCATCTTTTGCTGAAAGCATGCGTTGAGCAATATATCCTCCACCTCCTGGCTCAGATCCAGGGTAATAACTTGCCCACCATTGTACTGCAAGTGGAATAAATAATACAGGGATCCAAGTATCAGGATCTGAAAAGTCTGGGAAAAAAGATAATTTACCTACTACATTCTCATGCGAAATAAGATTAGATAACCCTCCTATTTCTGGAAGCGAGAGGATGTGAATTGTTGCCCAAATCGATCCAATCATTGCGAATAGAAATTGGACAAAGTCAGTAATTATAACTGCTTTTAGTCCACCTAAGGCTGAATAGATCAAAGTAATTGAGCAAGCAACTGTTAACGTTGCCCATCCAGGGACTCCTAAAACAATTTCCCCGAACTTTACTGCAGCAAGGCTAACGGCACCCATTACCAGCACATTAAAAACTAGTCCAAGGTATATAGCTCGAAATCCCCGAAGGATTGCAGCAGCTTTCCCACTATAACGAAGCTCATAAAATTCTACATCGGTGAGTATATCCGCGCGCCTCCATAACTTGGCATAAACAAATACTGTAAGCATTCCAGTTAATAAAAAAGCCCACCATACCCAATTTCCTGAGACTCCATTTTGTCTAACTAAATCTGTAACTAGATTGGGTGTATCTGTAGAAAAAGTGGTAGCAACCATACTGATCCCTAGAAGCCACCAAGGCATATCTTTTCCTGCTAAAAAAAAAGACTCTGGATCTTTTCCTGCCTTCTTTGATGACCAGATACCTATACCCAAATACAGCATAAAAAAAATTGCTATAATCGCCCAATCTAAAAATGAAAGTATCATTTAAATATAATTATCTAAACCAAAAATTGGTTCGTTTTTTTTCCATTTTCCTCTTGTAAAATCTGGAATCTTCACAGAAGCACTACCAAGACGAATTGATTTTTCACTTAATGGAGAAACTACACTCATGCTTACAGAGTCATAAACATCTATCACTGGATCTGCCCCTCTAAGTGATTCAATAAATGCCCTAAGAATAAAGAAATCCATTCCTCCATGCCCAGAGCCTTCAGCCTGACCTTCAAACTTTTTCCATAGAGGATGATCAAATTTTTCCAAATATGTTTTTTCATTTTCCCAGCGATGCTCTTCCTCACTAAAACCTTCAATATAAATAGATTGTGCATCTTTCTGCCAAATTCCTTGCGTCCCTTGAACCCGAAAGTTTAAAGAATAAGGTCTGGGATTATTTGTGTCATGGCTGAGCACTACAGTCTGGCCATTTGCACATTTTATAACTGTAGTTACGATATCACCGCATTTAAAATGAATATTAGCATTGGGGTGATCTTCACCTCCTTTTTCAACAATGTATTTATTCAGACCTCTGCTTTGTGTGGCAGTAGAGGTCAAATGCACCATCCTATTCCCTCGGTTGATATTTAACATGGGACTAACTGGACCTAAGCCGTGAGTTGGGTAAAGGTCTCCATTTCTATCAACAGAGTGCTGGGTTCTCCACTTTGCTTCTGAAAATCCCTTATCCCCGAATTCTACTCCTCCCCCATATGGGTTCATGCCATCATTAAATTTTACATGCCTCAAATCATGCTGATACCCCCCTTGACAGTGTAGTATTTCGCCAAACATGTTTTGACGAACCATATTTAAAATTGCCATAATATCACGTCGGTAACATACATTTTCCATAATCATGCACAGCCTTCCTGTTCTTTCCGATGTTTTAACAAGGTCCCAACAATCTTCTACTGTTAAAGCAGCAGGTACCTCTGTACCAACATGTTTGCCAGTTTTCATAGCTGCGACAGACATAGGATGGTGCCATTTCCATGGAGTAGCTATATAAACTCCATCCAATTCTTCATTATTTAACATATTTAAAAAGTCTTCGTCGCCATTTTTATAAATATGTGGCTCAGGTTTTCCACCATCTTTAACAATTTTTAATGCATCTCCAATCATCCTTTCATCAATATCACAAATAGCAGGTATATCAACATCGGGATATTTTGTAGCTAACCATAGCATCCACTGCCCTCTAAGGCCTGTTCCAATAAACCCTAGTTTTACTCTCTTTTTTGTGTTTGAAGAGAATAAAGTTTGCGGTAGTGTAGCAGCTGCTCCACTAGCTGCGACGGACGTTTTAATAAATGTTCTTCTACTTATTTTTCTAGTCATGAAATCACACCTTTTAGATTTAATCACTCTTTTGAAATAATATAAAAGCAGGAATCGCTTGCCATTCAAACTCTGGTCCTTTCCAACTTACATCTAAGGTCTCTTGACCACCTCGTTCAAAATACTCCACAATTAAGCTATGCCGTTTATTTTTTAATTGGATTGATCCTGTAACCGACTTTTTACTGTGAAGACCATCGTTGTCTACAATTAATTTAGATCCAATGAACAATCTAGATCCATCATCAGATGTAGTTCGAAATTTATACATGCCAGGGTTATCGATCGATATATACCCAGAAAAAACATAACCAAAGTTATCTTTATCGTTAGAATCAATGTTAAAATTATATACTATATTCTTTTCATTATAACTTTGATTTACCATTTGTGCACAGCTTTCCAACTGTCCAAAGTAGGTCTTACGGATAAGACCATTTTCTTTGTCTAAAATATTAATTGGCAAAATAGTAGTTTCACTGGTTAAATAATTTTCGTTCATTGCTTGGATGTGTAATATACCCGGCTTTGTAACCTTAAAAGGTTCTTTGTATTTAAGGGATACATTGCCATTCATAGAATTTTTAATTTCATATTTATAAGTATTTTCTTTTCTGTAAGAGGTTACAGCCACCTCAGCAATTTTATCTTTAATTACAACTTGAACTTTTGGCTTATCGAGGTATGGCAAAACTGGTACTTTCAAGACATACAAAGGAGATGGTTGAAGATCTTTTAAAAAAGAATTGTCTACCTGAATAATTAAATTTGAACCTTTATTTTCCCATTCCAATGTTTTATCAGACCCAAAACATTCTATGGGTTTTTTCCCCACAGCATTGACACCTCTGATCAATAAATTTTTTTCTGGGAAATCTTCCACAAAAGCAAATAACGTTTTCCTGTCTTTAGTTAAAGTATACTTAATATTATCGGATTGAAACACTCTGTTTGTAATTGTTCCATAAATGGCTTCTCCATTTATGTCTAACCATCTACCAATTTCTAATAGCCGATCAAGCATGATTTCAGGTATTGTGCCATCTGCCTTCGGACCGATATTTAATAGTAAATTTCCTCCTCTGCTTACGATATCCACCAACAGTCTAATTAATTCTTTTGCGGTATTATAGTCCTCTATTGCCTCGTTTTGATTATAACCAAATGACTTACCGATCCCTCTACATTCTTCCCATCCTCTTTTCAAAAATTCTTCATTCATCAAATCAGAATTTGGATCATATTCCGTGGAGAAATATCCACCGTGCTTAAAACGAGTTTCTCCGCCCCAGCGATCATTTACAACTACATCTATGGGTGCATTAGAATCATTATAAAGCCAAGCTAAAAAATCTTCGCTTCTCCATTCAGAGCTATTCCTATCCCATTCACCATCTGAAAAAATTATATCAGGCCTATATTTTTGAACAACATCCTTGAATTGTGGCATCATATAATTATTAACATACGATAAAACATTTTTTGGGTAATCAGGATGTTCCCATTCATAAAGAGAATAATAAAGTCCAAATCTCATCCCTTTTTTCCTAACGGCGTCATCTAATTCACCAAGTAAGTCCCGATTTGCCTTACCATCAAACGAATTATATCCAAGGCTATGTTCATTTGGCCAAAGGCAATAACCATCATGATGTTTTGAGGTAAGAACTACATACTTTGCTCCTGCTTTTTGAAATAAGCTCGCCCA
>NZKX01000098.1 GCA_002694025.1 Fidelibacterota bacterium
CCATAAAATCCTGAAAATGAAAAGGCATACATATCTTTTCCTGTTTTTAATCCAAATTCGAAATTATCAATAAATTCTGGGCCAAAAGGACGATTTTCGTTGTTTAAATATGGCTGCTGATTCGCCCCACCTGCTTTATAACCTCTAGCTTGCGAAATAAAAATATTTGTAAATTTATTAGGTTTGTAGGAAAAGCCTATTTTAAAACCTAATAATGGTTTTCTATCATTATCACTTTGAGCGTAGTTTACGGTTGGAATAGTTTCATAATAATAATTATCTATTGAGGTTCCTAAGTAATCATAAAAATAGTCCTCTAAACGAACACTAAATTCTATTTTAATCGAATTGTTAAAATCGAAGAATGATTGAAAATAAGCTGCTAATTTTTGGAAATTAAACTTTCCATCTGCATAGTCTGCGCGCCCTCCATAAAGATAACCAGTAGCTTCATCCGTTTCAGTCAATTTATTATAGTAGAGACCAAAAGTAGACTTTTGATTAGAAAGACGTAATTCTTGAGAAAAGTTATACCTTTGCCTATTATTGGAATCAAAAAAGGACCAAAAATATCCTTCGTCGATAGGGTTGAATCCGTATTCATTAAGCCAATAGTCATCATTTGCCCAATCTCCATCATATGAATGAACTTGCTTAGTTGAGGAATATGAGGATATTGCTTTTAACGAAAAAGTTTTATAAAAGTTATAATTTATCCTTATTGATCCTGCGTTGGTTTCTTGACTATCCTTTCCTTCAGAATCGGAATAGGTTATAAATTTTTCATTATTGTCTGGAGCCCAAGCATCATATCCATTTTTAAGGTCTGCGAATAAAATTGTTGCTAAAATACTGAAATTTTGGGATGGTGAAAAAAGTATTTTTGTCCTCATGAATAGTTCGTCTTTCTCATTTGAGTTATCAATATTAAGAAATTGATTTTTTCTAAAACCATTAGCATAGCTGTAACTAGAACTAATTCTTAGATGTAAGTTTTCATATATTTTGTTATTTATAACTCCGTTAAATCCTTTTTTTTGATCATTACCGATGGTGAGTGAATAATTATAAGTATTTTTAGTACTTGGATCGGCTGATCTGAGTGCTATTTGTCCCCCTAAAGCATTACTTCCAAAAACGGATGATTGCGGACCTTTATAAACTTCTATTTGACTAACATCAAAAAGCTGTCCAATCATTCCTAATCCACTCAAATCAATATCATCTAAAGTATACCCAATAGAAAAATTAGGAGGTCCCTCGCCAAAGTACTGGCTTCTTTCTCCAATCCCTCTAATCTGAAAGTATCTAGCTCTACTTGTTCCTCCGGTCCAATTAAGGTTAGAAATTCGGTCCGCAATACCATCAAAATGGTCTATAGCTGAAGTCCTAATATCGCTTTGCTGCAATATAGTTAAACTATTTATAGAATTAGAATAAGAATTAGCGACAAGTCCAGATTCCACAATAATTTCATTTAATTTTAAAATATCTTCAGTAAGATATACGAACATTTCATTTTTTGCAATTAGCTTTATCTCTACATATCCAATGTGTGAAAATGTTAATTCTGAACCTTTTGTTACATCAATGAAAAACGTTCCATCATCTTTTGAAATTGTCCCAATGCTTAATGTTGATATATTTACTTCCGATATAGGTTCCATTGTATTTTTGTCAAGTACTGTTCCAGATACTTGAGATAAGGCATAAGATGATATGAAACAGGTAATTAAAATAAGTAAGTAATTCAAATTAGACTCCCTACGCTGGTATTATCCAGATCAGGTTAATGGGTTTGTTCTCAGCCACTTTGTCTGGATAAAAGTAGCACCCCTAACATTAAAAAATACAAAGATACCACCACAAAAAAAAATAAGTCTTTGCATTTTATTGCAATATTTTATGCATTATTTTACATGGAATTTTTTTGAGCAAAAAATGTCAAATAAAACAGTTAACGTTCATGAACTTAATCTTCGTGTTATCCTTATTGGAATAGCACTTTCAATTATAATGGGTTCTGCCAATGTTTACTTAGGCCTCAAAGCTGGGATGACAGTTTCAGCATCAATACCAGCTGCAGTAATTGGGATGATTACCCTTCGATATGTTAGTTTCTTTTTTAAACATTCAAAAAAAGATTTCATTTTAGAAGCTAATCAAATACAAACTGCTGCCTCAGCAGGGGAGTCTCTTGCTGCAGGAATAATTTTTACGATGCCAGCATTAATTTTAATAGGAGTTTGGGAAGAGTTTGATATCATATTGACAACCGTAATTGCATTTACTGGAGGATTATTAGGAATTTTATTCATGATTCCCATGAGGCAAGTTTTTATTGTCTCCAATGAAAGCAACTTAAAATATCCAGAAGGTGTTGCCTGCGCCTCGGTTTTAGAAGCTGGAAAACATAAAGGAGATCCAAAACAAGCAACTAATATTTTTAAAGGAATTTTAATAGGTGCTTTATTTAAAGGGCTTATATCTTTTGTAGGGCTATTGAAAGGTGTGTTAGAGTTCGCCTCGATTGTGGGAAATAAAATTATATTTTTTGGTGGAGACATATCTCCTGCCTTAGTAGCAGTTGGATTCATTGTGCGCCTAAACGTAGCTATCCTAATATTTATTGGAGGAGCAATTAGTTGGTTGATAGGTATTCCAATTATAGGAAACGGATTAGATTTTGCCTCAAACCCATTAAATGGTGCTTGGGAAATATGGTCTTCAAAAATTCGATATATAGGAGTTGGCGCAATGGTAATTGGAGGAATTGCATCTATTTTTAAAGTTAGAAAAGGCTTAGTAGATGCAATGAATATACTAAGACAAAAAGATTCCGCTAAATCATATCATAACATAAAGATGAATGAAAGAAATATTTCTCCCAAATCTATCAACCTTCTTTCTCTTATTGCAATTCTCCTAGTTGGAGGGGTCTACTATTACATTACACAAAATGCTGTTATTGCAATATTTACAACAGCTATTATGATTATCATGGCTTTCTTTTTTACTGCTGTTGCTTCCTATATTGTTGGATTGGTTGGAAATTCAAACTCTCCCGTTTCTGGTATGACCATTACCGCAGTTTTGTTTACTGGAGGTCTTTTATATGTATTTGGATTTTCTGGCACGGAGGGCATGGTTGCTACTCTTGGTGTTGCTGCTATTGTTTGTTGCGCAGCCTGTACCTCTGGAGATGTGTGTAACGATTTAAAAACAGGTCAAATTGTTGGTGCAAGTCCTTTTAGGCAGCAGATAATGCAAATTATTGGTGTTGGCGTAGCATCATTGGTGATGGCACCAATAATGCAATTATTGCATGAAAATACACCTGGGGGCATAGGAGGAAGAGAATTAGCTGCACCTCAGGCAGGTTTATTTGCAAGCTTAGCCGATGGTTTTTTTGGAACTGGACATCTACCATGGGATATGGTAGGAATTGGAGCATTCATCGGCGTAATTATTTTACTAGGCGATACGATCCTTGAAAGTAATCGAATGTCTTTTAGATTACATCTCATGCCCATAGCTGTTGGAATGTATTTACCTTTTGGACTTTCTACACCAATATTGGTGGGAGGTTTAATTGCGCACTTTATTGGAAAGCAAAATAAAAACACTGTCCATTCTGAAGCCTCGCTTCAGAATGGAATACTTGTATCCTCAGGACTAATAGCTGGAGAATCATTAATGGGAATAGTCCTAGCGTTTGTTGCTGGAGCAGGTATCAATAGCCTAAGATTAAATTTTGATGGAAATATCTCAAATATTATTACGCTTATAAGTGCAGTAGTGTTCTTAATATGGTTTTATAGATTATCAAAACCAAGAAAAGCATAATTATGTAGTAGAAATTAAATTAATTAATCAATATCTAAAACCTCAACATCTAAGATTTGTTAATCACGGTAACTTTTTCAATAATACTTTTACCATTTTTATTAAAAATCATTAATAGATATACACCTGTATCAACATAATTACCATTATCATCCTTGCCATCCCATTTTAATTGTTGACCATCAATTTCCATACCATTTGAAACTATACTTCTTAAAACTTTACCATTTAAAGACATTACCTTTAAAGAAGATTCATATATTATTCCATCAATTATCATTGGATAGTTTGATGGTAAATAATAAGGACTTGGAAATATCTTTATATTTTTATAATTGCTTTCTGGTATACCAAAAGGTACTTTTAAGACGCTAACCCCTTTGCTTGTAGATATGTAGACTAAATTTTTTTTGTGATCGAAATCAATATCTCTTATCTCATTGGAAAGTAGTTTGCTATTTGATTGGTTTAGTCCGTTTAAGTTAGGCCAATAGGCTGTATTTTCTTGCAAAACATAAACACCTTTACTGCTTGACCCAACCCAAACATTTCCCTGAAAGTCTAAATTTAATTTTGATCCTGTTCCAAATGATATATTTGGAAAATATGGATATAAATTTTCGCCTGCAATAGGACGTGATCCAGCTTTTAAATCAAAATAATTTAATCCTGATGGAGTTAGATAATACAATCTGTCATTATTGCCAATTGCTATAGACCATACTGTACCGTTAGTACTTAGCTGATTCCAGGAAAAGCTAATTGGGTTAAAAGGTGGGCCAATGTACTCAAGAGCAGCAATACCTCCATTTGGCAGCCCTATGTTAATATTGGATGCTTGGAAAGATGAAACCCATGTTCTTCCAAAGCTATCAAAAGTTATTGAAATAGGAGTGTGACTAAGACTAGTTTCGGTTTCATCTGAACGGTAATGCCTCCATTGCCCATCCGGTGACCTAACATGTATGGGGCTATTTCCATTTGTGCAATATGGGTTTGCAACCCACATATTACCACTATTATCAAATTCAACATCTAGAACAACTTGATATGGTATATCATTAGTAGGGGATGTATGAAAACTCAGAAAAGAAGTGTCGATCAATGAAATATTTGCAGGATTGTCTATATCAACAATAATAATCCCCCCACTCCATCTGGGTGGATTACTATTATATACTCTTGATCCTCTTATAGAACAATAAACTAATCCATCAGGTCCCTGTTCAATATCCGATATAAATTCGCCAAAATCGTATCCCACTGTATCAGCAATAAATTGACCGTAATCATAATATTGATTGACTATCTCAGTATTGGATTCTTTGATTTCTAATATATTCCTCCATCCTAAATCGCTAAAAATCGAAAGGCCAAGATTACTTCCACCAACCAACCTACCATCTTCTAAAACCTTAATTGAGGAAAAATTATTCGTCACTGGAGAATTAGGAATAAAAAAATTCTTTTCAAATGACCCCGAGTCTATGTTTTTCTTAATAAAGGTTATACCATTATCAGTTCCTATTATATATTTATCACCTACCTTTGATATTGATAAAACTTTATGTCGGTTATCAATCGTTAGCAGATTTTCATTTTCATAAACATAAATTATTTCATTTGAGCTAAACCAATACTCATTGCCTGCTGCAAAAACATTTTGAGCATTTTCAATATCAATTTGAAGGTTTATTGGAACTAATTGATTAGAGAAAATAAAATATTCATATAATCCATTACTAGTGGTAAATACTAATCCGTCTGCGGTTTTATCAATTGAGGATATATTTTCGTTAAGGTCTTGAATACTCTTCTGCCATGCAGACGGATTTTTTAGATTGTTTTTCATATGTGAAGAATAAACTCCATCATTAGTTCCCAAAAAAATCAAGGAATCCAAGACCAAAAAGCAATTTATTTGGGTTATCGGTTCAGGGAAATTCCTATATGAGTCCCTATATTGCCATCCTTCATTAAAAATGAATTTCATAATGCCATTATCTTGACTATCTTGAAAAAGCATCCATGTTATACTGTCTTGAGCATGAATATCATTAATTGAGGTTAATTGAAAATCAAATGAGGTAAGTGATCTGTAGTTTATAGGATCATAAGATTGAATGAACCCTGATGGAGAATTTCCACCAACCCATAGATTGTTATAATCATCTTTTTCAATCGATAATATATCTACACCATTTAATCCATCAACATTAGATATTACACTATATTCATCTTCATCAATAAGTAAAATACCTCCTTCAGTTGCAAAATATAAACGACCATCTATGAATTCAACATCTCGAACCTGCAAAAAGGAGGTAAGAGAATTCCACATGCCTTCAACAACTTGACAATAACCTACATGGGTATAAAAAAAGGTAATTAATAGTAAATATTTAGGCCTGTTTTTAAATACTTTACAAATATTCATAGGATAATAAGATAATTTATAAATATCATAATTAAAGCTTTTCCTTTTTAATTAAGTCATTATTAACGAATTTATGTTATATGAAATTTTGCTTGATTTTTATTCTATTTACTTTTTTGACGTATGGCCAGAAAATAGATCCTTTTTCAATTGAATTAAGACCTCGGGTCATTGACAATGCAAAAGTAATAGTAAATATTGAAATAACGAATAACTTTAATCGACCTATAGATTATTTAGAAGGTTTTTTATCAGAATATTCATCGTCAGGAGATTTACTAAGCGAGAAAAAAATAGTCGTCCTTTACAGCTATGAACCAGCTTTACAAACCGGATTTTCTAGCTCAAGAACAGCTAAATTTGATTTGAAAAATGAAAAGCCCCCAAATTATAATTTCAACATTTCAAAGGTAAAGTTTTTTGGAGATAATAGAGTATTTGCGTGGCACAGGAAAGTTGGCTTTATTCGAATTGACTAGATTAGTTTTTTTGGTATTTTGTAACTTTCTGCTCTAGAAGTTTTGAATAGTTCAAGGTATCCAAATCTAACATAAGAGAATTAATCCAATCTCTTGTTGAAACAATGTATCTTTCTATTTTATCCATGTTCATTCTTTTAGCATACATATTTGCGATAAGGATTGCTGAAGGAATTGGAATATAATTATTTAAGGGATCGCTGTAAAAGTGATCTATATTTTTAATTAGCTCCCTAATACTTAAATAATCTACCGTTTCAGAAAATATATCATCAGCAATATCATTATTATTTTCCCAAGTTTTTAAATATGAATAAAGTCGACCATCCAACGCTCCTTCAAGATATGATTTTTTAATAATAA
>NZKX01000099.1 GCA_002694025.1 Fidelibacterota bacterium
TTTATTTCATTTGAAGAATCGCAATGGAGGATATACAGATGCTAGTTATTGGGTCGCATGGTTGATACTATGGGAAAAAATAAATAAAAAAAAGAAAATTAAATTTGAAATTGAGTGTAGAGATATAGATAGTGTAGACCCTAAATATTGTAAAGATCCTATATGGTTATTATGGGAAATAATATTTTATGAATGTAATGAGAGAGATGAGAATACAAAAATACAAATAAGAAGCTTATATAGATTTTTTAGGAATAATTATACTTGTGGAAAAAGAAATTCTAGATTACCTTTATTATATCATGCGATAGGATATTTAAGTTTACCAGTTAAATTTAATATACCAATAAGAAAAGATAAAAATATATTTATACAAACACAATGTAATATAAATTTAATGTTTAAAGCGAAAAAGAATAATGAAGTTAAAACTTATATACCTCCTCCTGAAAAAGTTAAGAAAATAACGGGAGCAAAACAAGAAATAGCTTTATCAAAATTTAATAGTTTACTTGAAATAGATGAATTAATGAGATAATAACTATCAGAAATAAATATATATGTATACGTAATAAAAGTATAAATGAATATTTTTAATATCTATATTTTATTGAATTTATTTTTATTCGGTTACTTTTTGTTTATAAAGCAAAATAAAGATTTAATACGAGTTGAAAAAATAGGGATTATGACAGGAATATTTAGTATATGGATAATATTATTATTTATTTTTTTTATATTTTATTATTATAAATGAAAATTTTAGGATTTAAATTACCAGATATGATTATGAAATTATGTAAACCCGCTCAAGTTTATTTAATACTTTCTTTAATAGGTTTTGTTTTATATGTAATTTCTATGTTTGATGTTCATGATAAAGTATTAGAAGCAGAACCTGAAGGGGAGGGGATTCATCATTATACTATGGGTGGATTATTATTAAATATATTATTTACAATAGTATGGATATTTTTATTAAATTATATCTGTCAATTTAAGTATGGTAAAAAGATTGCTTGGTTTATAGTATTATTGCCTTTCTTTTTTATGGGATTGATGTTAATTGGTTTGATGTGCGCCGTATCATTTATTGCTTTACAAAGTAATAAGAATAAAGAATTAGAAAAAAAATTGAATGATAAAGATAATAATAATGTAGTATTAAAAGAACCTAAAAATGGTAAACCTTATGTTTCTGAACTCTTAAGATAATTTCCTTATGCTGAACAATTTTCACACGCATTTGGATCTAACGTAAACTGAATTGCTTTTGATGAAGGACGACTTCTTAAATAATAGATACCTGTTTTTAATCCATTTTTCCACGAATATGAATGCATATTACTCATCGTTTTTAAATTAGGTGATTCCAAGAATAAATTCATACTCTGACTTTGACAAATATATTTACCTCTACTAATTGCCATATCAAGTATATTCTTTTGTTTTATTTCCCATACAGTTTTATATCTATTTTTAAGAATATCTGGAATTTCAGGAATATTTAATACAGAACCATCATTTGCAATAATTTTATCTTTTAACTCTGAAGACCATAATCCTAGAGAAATTAAATCTTGTACAAGATAATCATTCATAACCATATATTCTCCTGATAAGACTCTCCTTGTATAAATATTAGATAAGATAGGTTCAAAACATTCATAATTACCTAATATCTGTGCTGTACTAGCCGTTGGCATAGGTGCTACAAGTAAACTATTTCTTACTCCATAAAGTTTGATATCTCTCCTTAATGATGTCCAGTCATTATTTTTATCTGTAATATTCTTTGACCATAGATCAAATTGTAATTTACCATTATATAATGGAGACCCTATAAATGAACTATATGAACCTAAATATTCGTCTCTATCAAGTTCTTCAGGTAATACATTTGTTAATAAATTTTTTATTTTGACGAATTCATCTGATGATACAAAATTATCACCTCCCTTTCCATCAAATTGTTCATGATATGTTTTATATATTTTCATAAGATTTTCTCTAGATTTTGCAATATTCATAGATGCTTTTAATGAACCATAATAAATACATTCAAATATTCTTTCATTTAGATCTTTAGCTTCTTCAGAATCAAATGCATATCCAAATTCAAAGAATACATTTGCTAATCCTTGGACACCTATACCAATAGGTCTATGTCTAAGATTTGATGTTTTTGTTTCTTTAGTAGGATAATAATTATAATCAATAATATTATTTAAATTCTTTGTTAGACGTTCAGTTATAGCTTGTAAACCAATGAAATCATAACTTGGTTTTAAATATTCATTTAATTCAGTATATCCTCCAATATGTTCATTTTTATGAGAATCTATTCTATATATCTGAGGAAATTTAACACCTAATGGATATTCTTCTGATAATTTAGTTAACTCTCTATAATCTTTAGTTTGATATTCTATATTCATCTTATTAAGTAATCCTTTTGCTAATTCACAATATACACAATTGGGTTTACTAAATACTCTGAATACTAAATCTTTCGTATTCTTCTTTTTAACAAATTTCTTTAATGAAATACTTGCTAAATTACATACAGCTGTTTCTTCTCTTGATGTATATTCAATTATTTCAGTACATAAATTAGATGATTTAATAGTTCCAAGATTTTGCTGATTAGATTTACGATTACAAGCATCCTTATACAACAGATAAGGAGTTCCCACTTCTATTTGAGATGTTAAAATCGCTGACCATAATTCTCTTGCTTTAATCGTTTGTCTGCTTTTACCCTCTTTCGTATATTTATCATATAAACTATTAAATTGTTTTCCCCAGCTATCGCTTAATCCCGGACATTCATTGGGACAGAATAATGACCAATCACCATCAGATAATACTCTTTCCATAAATAAATCAGGGATCCAAAGGGCATAAAATAAATCTCTTGCTCTTTCTAATTCATTTCCATGATTTTTCTTAAGTTCAATAAATTCAAAAATATCAGCATGCCAAGGTTCTAAATACATCGCAAAGGAACCATTCCTCTTCCCTCCTCCCTGATCAACGTACCGAGCTGTATCATTAAATACTCTTAACATAGGAACTAAACCATTTGATACACCATTTGTTCCAGCGATATGAGAATCTTTAGCCCTAATATCATGAATACTGAGACCAATGCCACCAGCATGCTTTGAAATGAGAGCACAATCCTTTAGAGTATCATAAATACCTGATATTGAATCCTCTTTCATTGTTAAGAGAAAACAACTTGCAAATTGTTCTCTGTTTGAACCAGCATTATAAAGTGTTGGTGTCGCATGAGTGAAATAATGTTTACTCATTAAATCATAATTGACTAATGCTTCATTTAAATTATTTCTATGAATTGCTAACGAAACTCTCATTAGCATATCTTGTGGTCTTTCAATAATTTTACCATCAACCTTATAAAGATAACTCTTTTCTAAAGTTTTAAAACCAAAGAAATCAAAATCATAATCTTTCATATAATCAATACTTGAATCTATCTTTTCTTTGTTTAACATTACTAAATCATATAAATATTTAGCGACCAATGGTTTATGTTTACCATTTTTATGATAATTATAAAGTAATTCAATCTTTTCTGAAAAAGTATTCAGTGTATTTTTATGATGATTAGAAATTACAATTCGACCAGCAAGAGTTTTAAATTGAGGATTTTTACTATACATAGCAATAGATATCTGACTAGATAATTCATCTAATTCAGTTGTTTTAACACCATCGTGAATTTCCTGAATTACCTTTTGAGAAATAATAGTTTCATCAATATTTAACGATTCCTTGAATTCTTGACCCTGTGATAAAGACTTAATACGAGTAAGAATTTTATCAAAAGACACTTCTTCATAAGAACCATTTCTTTTTACAACACGCATTTTGTTTATCTCTACTTGATACATTTAATATGATATCAAATTTTTAAGTAGAATAGAATTTAAAAATTGAGAAAAATAAAATTATTTAATATTTCTTGAACTTCTCTTAGAACGCTTCTTTCTTGTTCTACGCTTTTTAGAACTCTTCTTTTTTACGCGCTTCAATAAACGCTTCTTTTTAGTTTTTTTATGTTTTCTTCTTTTATTGGCACCACCTGCAGTATTTGATAAGTTTTTTAGGGCATTCCGTCTATTTAGTTTTTTAGGGTTTTTAATTCCAAGAAGTCTTTTAATATGATCTTTTAGAGGTATAACCGATTTAATTATGACCCGCGTCGGCTTCCCCGCATAAACGACAAATTCTCTCAGACCACCAGGAGTTTCCCCGTTTCCCTTAAAAGGCATCCCACCTGGTTTACACAAATTCATATTATCAACCGTATTTGACACTTGTGGATATTTCTTTTTTAAAATCTCTTTATCATTGCATAAGTTTAAGGGTAGATCTTTTTCATCGTAAGAACAAGCGTGCGGGCATTTCAAACTAGGATATTTCTCGCAAGGTACTCTGACAAATTTACTATCAAGTATTTTAAAAACTACTAAATGGGCATCATCAACCTCATAATTTAAACCTAGGACTTTCTTAATTGCATCATAGTTTTCTCCCAAACTTATAAGTTTTTGGTCTAATTCTTCTGCTCCAGCCACAAACACTGTCGCGTTACTCCGCCACTTTGTACAAGATTCATCTATCTCACAATCGTTAAGTGGAATGCCTCTACATTTATCAACATAAGCATTCTTAGGTCCGTCAAAAGGAGTAAAGGGTACCTCGCCTTGTCCAATATTATCATTCGCAAATGTTAAAAATGGGTTTCCGGACCTGTTCTCTTCAACTTTAGCTACATCCACCGTTCTATCATTGTTTAAAATAGAATAAAATTTTTTATTTGCTTTTACTATTTTATCTCTAGTTAAATTCATAGCATCATCCTGTTCTTTACTTAGGGGCGTTTCACGATATTTTTTCAAATTCATATAACTTATCTTTATATAATACAATATATAAATTTGATTTAAAATAATAGCTATTTATTTAATAAATATCAAATATGAAAATCGCTGTCACAGGTAAAATGTGTTCAGGAAAAACTACTCTTTGTAATTATTTATGTGAAATTGAACCTAGATTTAAAATATTTTCATTTGGTAAAAAAGTAAAAGATGTGGCTTCAGACTTATTTCAAATGGATCCTCAAGTAAAAGATAGAACTCTTTTAACGAGTATCGGTCAAAAAATGAGAGAAATAGATTCAGAAGTATGGGTAAATTATGTCATTAATCAATGTAAAGATGTAGAATATTGTTTAGTTGATGATTTAAGATATCAAAATGAATATGAAGCACTCGTTAAAAACGGATTTAAAATAATTCAATTAAATATTTCAGATGAATTACAAGAAAGTAGAATCAAAATGGTTTATCCCGATAATTTTGTAGACCATCTTTCGGCGAGAAATCATCTATCTGAATTAAATAAGTTTGATTGGATATTAAATGAACATCCTCATTTAAGTATAGATTCATCGATGCCTATAGAAGATATTAAAAATTTAGTAAAGGATTTTATAAATCTCGTTTAAAAAAATATATTATTTAATCATAAATTTATTATGAATCCACCTCACCTCGTGCCGATCACAAAAATGCGTATACCCATAGATAAATGGTTAAACACAAAAGTAAAATATGAAGAAAATTTAACAATTAAAGATATACTTGAAGATATGAGTGATAAAACTTATCAATGGATAATTGATAAAGATGATTTAACATTAGTTACAGATTATGATTCATTTAAAAATGAATTTATACATTTAATGTATGATTATGAAAATAAATGTGATTATGATAACTATCATATGAACCATTCTGAAGAAGATTTATATGATTTAAAATATTTAGAAGATATAAATAGTTTATTTTTATCTTTAAAAAAGTATGATGATTATTACAATACAAATATTATCCGGGGAGATTTTAATGAATTCTTTGAATACATAAAATTCAATACAACTATACAAGAATTTGATGATGATGAAAATTCCGATGGAGAAGATTTATTGGAATTTTAATCTATAATTATATTAATATGGTTAATATTAAATCTCTGAGTGAAAAATTTATGAAAGGTATACCTTTTTCAGCTTTTATGAATAGTAAGCGCACTAAAAAACGTAGCAGAACTCTTAAAAAATTTAAAACTAAAAAGAAAAGAAGAATTAATAAAACAAAAAGAAAACCCATCAGAGTCCCTCCAAGAGGGGTTATTATCAGGAAAAAAGGTAAACTTTATAAAAGCGATGGAAAACGATTAACTTTAATAGAATGATTACAATCTCCGGTAAGTTTACAACCTCCGGTAAGTTTACAATCTATGATAAATTCTATATCCTTCTATAAGTTTACAACCTCCGGTAAACTAATAAATATGGTGAATATTTTATTAATTTATCACTTTGAACTCTAGATACATGACTATCATTATATTCATACCAATAATCATCTAAATAATTTTTACAAACAGCATAATAATGACCACCACCTAAACTACCACTATGAATCGCCATACCATTCAGGGAATATTGATTACTTTTATTTTTACTATAATTTATATTATAATCTTTTAAGTCAAGTGTTAAAGGATATTCTAAATATTTATCTATTTTTCTATTTCTATTGTATCTTTTGAGTAGAATAAATATTACATCTGAAGTTTTCCATAATCGCGTTTGTTTAAAGGGTCTTACATGATTATTGCAAGCATCACATTGCCATGTATTTTCACTATCTAATCTATATTTTTTCATATATTCATTTAAACAACAATTTAATGAATGACTATCTTTAGGTATTTCTAATGATAAGACTTGTATAGGATCATGATTCGTTGTATAATATTCACAATCCGTACAACTTGTAATTCCTAAAAGCTGTGAATAAAAATTCTCAACTATATATGAATAATCTTTTTCATAAAATCTTTGCCAAGTTTGATTACTCTTAAGATTTATTTTATCTGCTTCGTCTTCAACCTTGTCACTAAAAGTCATTTCTACACGTCTACTGACTCCTTGATGTAATAAATCAAGGAATAAGACTAAGAATTCATCAATATCATTTTGCATAAAATTACTAAAATATAAATCTTTTTCTAAACAGAGGCCCTGAAATCTTCTTAATAAATTAATAGGATTTATCATTTGTTTATCTTCATTTGACCACATACTTCTTTGGAATTGAAACCATTCATAAATTAATGAATTTTTATCTGCTCTTTTACATTCATTAAAAAATTTTTCATTATTTGGATGAAATACTATTAGATGACTTAAGCACTGTAAAGCCGAATTCATATAACATGTATTTCCTAAATTAGCTAAACCTTTATTCCCAGCATGAATAGGTTTTTTATGATCGGACATAACTTTACTTTAAATATCTATGATTTTTTTAAATAAATAAATATACTTAAAATTATTTTATTTAAATCATTATAAAAAATGAGTGATATGGTTGATAATATTATGGATGTCGTTAATGAATCCGAACCATCTGAAGATGTTGTTGTTAATGAAGAGGTACCTGTCGAGGAAGAAGCCCCTGTTGAGGAAGCAGAAACAACTGAAGGGTCTCTGGTTATGGACACTACTGGAGAAGAAGTGGAGGCAACAGAAGCATTAGAAGAACCTGAACCTGAATCGGGATCTGTTGAAGAAGAAACAACCGAAGAAGTAGTAGAAACAACAGAAGATGTTGAAGAAGAAACAACCGAAGAAGTATTAGAAACAACAGAAGATGTTGAAGAAGAAACAACTGAAGAAGTAGTAGAAACAACTGCGACGGAATCTGTATCTGTTGAAGAAGTGGTACAAAATGTTCAGGAAATTTTAACGACTCCTGTAAATGAAGATTTATCTGATAAAGAAAGAATAATCCAGTTAGAAGCAAGAGTAGATGAATTAATTAACCTTTTAAGATCAGTATATAAATGTAGAGAAGTAGATGAAAATGAGTTTGTGTGGGTTTCAGATTTTAATAGTATTCGTGAAAAATTAAACAATGTTTAATTCCTCAAAAAAAAAATATATTATACATTATATAAATAATGTCTGATTCTACTGATTCTGCCCCCACAACCATTTCTGATTCTGAAAGAATAACTGCTCTAGAAACTAAATTAACTGCTCTAATTGAATTATTAAAAGGGGCCTTTGTAAGTGTAGAAGATGGCGATTCTGGTGTTGTTCGTCAAGTTTTTGTCTTAACTGATAAAAAAACTGAGATGGATGCTTTATAAATAATTTTATTTTATTTTAATTTAATTTTTGATAACAATATTCATTATAAATATTGATTTTATAAAACTTAATTTATTAATTCATAAACTGAAATTATTCATTAATTTAAAACTTAATTTAATTTTAAGAAATTTAGTTAGAATACTTAGTTGCTGTATGCTAAGCCACCCATACCAGACATGATACGGAGAACATTGTAGTTGACTGCATATATGTGGAGACCACCATTGTGAGTGCCCTCAGAAGTAGAACCACCAATTGTCTGGGTGTAAATAAGCTGGGCATTATCGATACGAGAGAAGTTACAGGTTCCAGATGGCTGATGTTCTTCGGGTTTGAGAGCAAAGGAGTATACGTGAACAGCATCGCCCTGATCAGTATCACCTAGGGCGTTGTGGTGCTGCCATACCTGAGTACGAGTAAAGTAATTATCATGTCTTGGGGCGAAGCGTTCATGACCGTTAAGTTTTAGGGTAACTGTGCCACCCGTTGTCGTATCACTTTCTCTTAGTTTAGTGCCATTAGCAAGGACAAGGCCAGTTGGGGTAGAGGGACCACCATGGACAGAGGCAGTAGTGCTACGAGCACCAGCCCATACAAGTTCCTTAACCGGGTGATTAAAGTTGAGGGTGAAAGTGCTGCCTTTCGATTCAGACTGATACTGGAGCTGCTCAATGAGATATTCGTGAGAAACCTGAGCAAAACGTCTACGTTCATCGGTATCAAGATAGATGTAGTCGGCCCAAACTTCAACAGAGGAAAGAGAAGCGCCAGTGGCGGCGGCGGGGAGAATTTCTGTGAGAGCAGGGAAAGTTAACTTAAGCTTAACTTCATGATATTGAAGGGCAATTAAGGGTAAAGCGAGACCAGGATTGCGACAAAACCAGAACTGAAGGGGTACTGTGGCAATTTTTTCACCAACACCATCTGTATTTGCGGCCTGACCGTCCTTGCAACAGAAGGCCATCTTCTGATACATAGTTGGTGTGGCGGTTAATTCAGCGCCATCGCCCTCGCATAGAGGGGAAACTCTGAATTTACCGGCAGTATCAGTTTTACAATAACCTAACTGTCCTGTAAGAGTTCCCCAGGCATTAAGCCAGTGAGAGTATTGACGATCAATTTTCTGACCACCAATTTCAATTTCAGTTTCTTTAAGGAGAGCGTGACCGGGATTCGGAACATGGTTCCCGCTGGAAGAGCAAATGAAAACAGCCGACGGATCAAACTGAACATAAATCTTGCTTACTAAATCACCATTGCGAGAAATAGTAACTGAAGAGTTACCACCGAAAGAAGGTGTGCCGTTAATAGTCTGCTGAATAGACTCCATAGAGAAGTTAGTGTGTCTGCGGTAGACAACCTTGAAGAAAGTAATCTGCGGGTTACCCGTAAGGTAAATATCCTGAGCGCCATAAGCAACAAGCTGCATTAATCCACCTCCCATATTATTTTTATACCTTAATATAGAAAAAAATTTTGGCGAAATTAAACTAATTAATTTTTTTCCGCTAATATTATATTTACTTTTACCTTAAATTTAAATTTTTAATGAATCTTAAATAATATTTATTTTTATATTATATTTTTTAAAAATAAGTTATCTTAGAAAATAGAGATAAAATATATTAATTTATTTAGTTAGAATACTTTAGTTAGAGTATGCTAAACCACCCATACCAGACATGATACGGAGGACATTGTAGTTAGTGGCATAAACACGAACCTTGGCTGTCTTGGTTCCTTCAACGGTGGCGTTGGAAAGAACAAGTTGAAGAGTAGCGTTATCAATTCTGGAGAAGTTGCATGTTCCAGATGGTTGGTGTTCTTCTGGTTCCAAAGCAAAGGAGTACATGTTGATTTTGTTGGTCATGGAAGAAGTTCTTGCATTACCAGCTACAGTTGCAATATTTTGTTTGAATAAAGTTAATGCAATAGTTTCTCCGTCAGCAGGTGCTACGAAATGAGCAGCATCCGTTGCACCTGTCCCAGATATAAGTGAAAGATTGAATTGTCTTCCAGTAGCAGCATCTACTGTGGCAGTTGAAGAAGTCTTTTTTGTTACTAAAAA
>NZKX01000147.1 GCA_002694025.1 Fidelibacterota bacterium
CGATCAAGGATGGATTGGATGGTTCATAAATGAATTTTTAAAGTTTAAAGATGATAACTCATATTCAATACAGATATTAGGTAATGGAAAACAGGTACGAGATATTTTATACATTGATGATCTTACAAATCTTTTTTATAAAATTCTAGATACGGATTTTAAAACACTTCAAAAAACCGTTTTTAATGTCGGTGGTGGATTGGAAAACTCATTTTCAATTATAGAATTGCTAACTTTTTTAAAAGAATATTTCAATCTAGATTATGAATTTAACTTTGATAATAAAAATTGGAGATCAAGTGACCAAAAGTTTTATGTTTCTGACTTAGGATTAGTGAGTAATACATTTGATTGGGAACCAAAATCCAATCTGAATGAAAAATTGATAGAATATCTTAATTGGATTGAAATTAATTGAATAATTCTTTTGTATAACAAGCAAAATATATTTAGTAGTTTTGATTTATAAAAAAATTATTTAGTTCTAAAGACTATCTTTAGCGCCCAATAAATATAACTTGGTAAAAACTTTCTGAAATTAAATTTAGATTTTCCAAAAGACCTATCTATCCATATTGTTGGAATCTCTCCAATTTTGTAGTTATTCAACTTTGCTTTAATTGTCATTTCTAAGCCAAGAGTAAATCCATTTTCACTCTGGATACCAACCTTTTTTAGAAAATCTTTGTCATAAGCTTTGAACATATTTGTTGGATCTTTTGTACCCAGGAAGAAAAACGTGTTTAAAAATTTTCCAGAATATTTACTCAAAAAATATTTAAGATTTTTATTTCCAATAAATTGACCTCCTTTTGAGTATCTTGAAGCAATTGCAACTGATAATCCTCTCTCAACTAACATAAAAAGATCTTCTACCTGTGTTGGATCGTCACTTCCATCTCCCATCGCAATACAGACAAATTTTCCTATTGCCGAATCGATACCAAAATTTATTGCATTTGCAACACCTTCCTTGGGATTTATTATTGTCTTAGCTTTAGTTTCTACATCATCTATAAATTTATAAGTTATATCTTCTTTTGAATCAAGAACGATCAGTATTTCAGTATCGTCTTTTACATTTTCTTCAAATCTTTTTAGGATTGTTATAAAATTTTCACCCTCTTCTTTACAGGGAATAATTAAAGTTTTATTATATTTCAACGTATAAAACCTTCTTATTTTCAAAATTTAGTTGTTTAAATTTATCATGATGAACTGAAATAAGAATGTTATCTGTTTTATTTGATATATCTTGAAAATTAAATAATTCAAAGTCAAGCGATTCTTGACCTATGTGCGGATCGACTGGATATATTTCAAAACCACTTTTCTTAAGTTTTTTATACAGTTCTATTGATCCTGAGCCCCTTGTGTCATCAGAATTAATTTTAAAACTTAAACCTAGTTGTATTAATTTTTTCTCTTTAAAAATCTCTTGACATTTATCAACTATATTATCTAAAAATTTATCATTTACCCTTTCTAAATGATTTAGTAGTGAATTATTTACATTGTATGATTTTACAAAAGTTTCTAAATCTTTAGGAAGACAAGGCCCTCCAACATAACCAGTTGATGGTAGGTTGTTTAACCTAGGATAGTCAGTTGTTGATAACTTTCTAATGTCCTCGAAGTCAATTTTATTTTCAACAGCTATATTATAAAATTCGTTTGCGAGTGAAAAGTTTGCATGTCTGTATGCATTTGTAAATAATTTTGTAAATATTGCATTTTCTATACTGGTAGAAATAGTAGGAACTTTTAGTTTTTGAAAAAATTTTGTAGCTTTTTCTTGAACATCGTTCTCAGAAGCTCCAACTATTTGTGGTAATTTTCCTAATTCTTCAAATGCTTCACCCTCAGCAATTCTTTCAGGACAATATGCTAAATTAATATTTTTTTTAATGAAGTTACTATTATTTTTAATATTATTTATGTCGTTCATGGTTATGGTGCTCCTGAGTATTAGCAATGATTGGCTTGAAATATTTTCTAAAACATCATTAATCAATCTTTCAAAAAGATCAATGTGAACCTGGTTAGAAGAGGTGCCTATTGTAACAATTACTATTTCCGTATTGACTATTTCTTTGATGTCGTCTGATAGTTTCATGCCTTTTCTTAAAGCATTTTTAAGACTTTTCTCGAGCCCCTTTTCATAAAATGTAAGAACGTTATTTTTAATTAAATTTAATGATTCTAAATTATTGTCTATAACTACAACTTGACATCCTTTATTTTGTAAAAAGCAGCTCAAAGGTAATCCAATATGGCCAGCACCACCTACAACACTTACTTTCTTATATCTTTCTTTATTCATTTAAATTTGTAAATTTATACCCATATGTCTTTCATTAAAGTATTAACTATTCTTGCAAAAAAGTTATAAACAGATTCCATATCTTGGTTGGGTGAAGTTTTCCAAACTTGTCCATGAACGAATCTTTCTCCAATTAAGAGATTTGAAATAATTACTGACACTAATATAATTTTTTTATTTAAATTGTTTGAAAATTCATGATCCCTAAATTCAAGTAATAAATGAATTATTAGAGGTATCAGAATTATTGAAAAAATTCTGGTCGAATCAGTTGTAATAGCAGCACCAATAGTTGCAAATAATATTGAGGCAGTATATTTAATTACATATTCATATTTTGACGAAATCAACATAAAAACCAAAATAAAAATTAATCCCATAAAACCTGACCAAAGAAATTCTTTTAATGCATTCGCAACAAAATCTGTCCCTGAGTCGAGTGTGTTATTGTTAAAAATAAATCTTATTCTTCCTCTACCACCAAAATTTACAACAAATTTTAGATAAAGTCTTAAGACAATAAATGATGCAAGTGTTGTTCCTAAAATCTGATAAAATTTTTCATAATTAATTAGTATCAAAAAAATAAGAGTACTGAATATAGCTATTCCAAAATGATTTATACCAAGTAGGAACATATAGAGGTAAAATCTATTAAAATTTCCAAGGAGATAATTTTTAAAATATAAGATAATTAGCAATACAGATATATTTTCAACAAACCCTATCCACCATGATATTGTTACTAACCATCCACCAAATAAAAAAAGTGTAGAATATTCACCCAAAAATGATAAGTTTTTGCATATGAAAACTAACGTTATTTGGAAAATAATATAAATAACTAGTGTGTAAACATCTGGGTCTTTAATTTGAAATAAATTAACTAAAATTGTGTTAAAAGGTGATTCAAGCTCAGTTCTGTAGAAATCAAGGCTTTCAGAATAAACCTTCTTATTTATTTCAAAATCTCTAAGTAAAAAATTCTCAAAAGATACTTTATAAAATATATGTGAAACTACTTCAATGATGAGTAAATTAGTAAAGAAAATCTTGTTTGTACTAAAGTATTCTTTTAATTTTTGACTGATTTCCACTTAATAAGTTTAATATGCAGCATTCAAAGTTAAATATTAAATAAAAAAATCTTTACTTAATATTTTATATTGATTCTGTAAGTTCATATTTTTAATTTTGTTTCGGTCTTTAACAAAGTCTTTTTTATTTTCATAAAGTTTTTTAAATAGACTGAAATAGTTATCAACCATACTCTTTCCTGTAAACTTATAATCAACCAACTTTGTTTTGTAAGTCTGATAATTATTTTTTAGTTCAAAAAGTTTTTCCTCAAGATTGTCTATATTATATTCAATACCATAGTTCTCGCAATATTCATTTACACCTCCACTTTTCATATATAACAAGGGCAATCCACACATCGCTCCTTCAATATGATGCATACCAGCAGGTTCATTTTCTGAACCAGTAATGTAAATATCACAATTTCTTAAATACTCACTAATATTTTTTGAATTCATTGGAGATAGAACTTGTACATTTTTAAAACTAAGGTTTTCTGGCAGATTTCCCACATATGTAAATTCAAAATTTTCTTTAATCTCTGTTTTGTCCAAGAGTTCATCAAGGAGTTTATATACTTTAAAACCTTTATTTTCATTATTACCCCAATGGTGAGTCACAATTTTTAATTTTTGGCTAAGCTTATTCCTGTTGTTTGGAAAGAAAATCTCCCCATCTGCACCATTATGTATAGTGCTGTAGCTGTTTTTTGAAAACCCCTGTTTAATGAACAAATCTGATAGCCAATCACTTATAAATATGGTGTGGTCAGAAATTTGACTTGAGCTAATCAAAAATTTATTTAAACCTTTTGAGTTTTTTCTTTCGTCACATTCATTAATCCTATTTATTACTATCACATCTTTATTTATTTCTAAAATATAATTTTTAATATCTAAATGATTGAACGATGAAGACTCAGTGTACCTTCTTGGTTCCGTAAGGAGAATAATATCAATGTCTGGATCATTAAGCTGAGAGGTTGTATCAATATTTTCCTTTTCAAGATGCTTAATTAATTGTCTTGAAAAATTTATGCCACCACCCCATGGTCCTTTTATGTCTTTATAACCAATACTTACTTTCATAATATTTAGTTTATATGAGCTTAATAAAGGATTTAACGTAAGAGATTTAATTTTTAAATTTATAAAAAAATCATTTCTAAATATATATTTTTTAATTATTAGAATTAAATTGTTATGGACAAAGAATATTGGGAAAATTATTACAAACATAACGATCAACCATTTCAACCATCTGAATTCGCAAATTACGTTTTAAATAAACTAGATAAAAACTCAACGTTAGTTGACGTAGGTTGTGGAAACGGTAGAGATTCGATTTTTTTCTCAAGAAATAACATAAAGACTGTAGGTATAGATCAGAGTGAAAATATCATCAACAGTTTAAAAAAATACGAAAATAATTTTTTAAAATTTGAACAGGTAGAAATTAAAAATTTTAAAAATAAAGAATTTGATTATGCATATTGTAGATTTTTATTTCATAGCATAAATGAAGAAGAAGAACTTATGTTACTTAAGTGGCTGTACAGAAATATAAAGAAGAACATTTTTATTGAATCACGAACAGACGAAGACATAGAAAAATATAGTGATACAGATCACTATAGAAGACTGATGAATATTGAACAATTTAAAACAGCTGTTGACAAATTAGGATTCACTATAGATGATGAAAACATTTCTGATAGTTTTTCGATATACAACAAAAATTACAATGTTAAGGATATAAATTTTGACCCTGTATTAATTAGACTTATTCTTAAACCATAAGTTATGGATATTAAAAAATTTTATAGATTTTTCAGTTCATTTATATTGATTCTTAGTGTTTGTTATTTTGGTTACTTTATTATTAATAACGCTGAACAGTTTAAAAATCTAAGAAACATTGCGTTTCAAGGTATTCTGATAATTTTTCTATTAAAGGTCTTTAATGTTTTTTTTCTTTCAAACATAAATTTAAATATTTTGAAAAATATGAATATTTATTTGAGCAATAAAGAGTCTTTGGATGTAACTGTAAAAAATACTCTTGGAAATTTATCTTCACCTTTTAAATTGGGTAGTGGTTACAAGTTGACATATTTAAAAAGTAAGTATGATTTTAAAATAAAAGAATATATATTCTGGTCAACATTTTATGCAGTAATTAACTTATATCCTTTATATTTAATATTTATAATTTTTTCTTTTTTACAAAATAATAAACTATCTTCAATCCACATATTTTTTATAATATTTTTAAGTTTCTCTTTATTTTTTTTGCCAGTAGTTTCAAAAAATGAAAAAGTTAAAACCTTTTTTAACCTTAAAGAGAATTTTTATTTTTTAAGTAAAGTAAATTTTATAATTCAGTTGAATAATATTCTTTTTTTTCTTAGCACTTCTTTGATAGTTCTTATAATTATTCAAAGCTACGATGAAAAATTTTCATTATTTTCAAGTATTTCTTATAGTTTTTTATCATCTTTCATCAATTTAATAAATATTACACCTGGAAATATTGGGGCAAAAGAAGGATTGATAATACTATTTAACCAAACCCACGGTATTGGTTTGGAAATTATTATCGTAACTTCATTTATTGAAAGGCTTACAAGTCTAATCACACTTTTTGTATTTCAGATCTTATTGAATAAAACAAAAAATTAATGAATTAATATGAGATTATGACTGCTTGTTTAGTTTTGGCATACAATGAAGAAAATTATATTGAAGATACACTTTCGAATATATCTTCCTTATTTGATTTAATTATTGTTGTAAACGATGGAAGCACAGATAAGACTATTGAAAAAATAAATAACTTAGCTTTTGAAAATATCAAATTAATAAATAATGATAAAAATTTAGGAGCAGGCAAGTCCCTATTAATTGGTGTTGAAGAATTCTTAAATTCTGATGAGTCATATTTAATAAAAATTGATGGTGATAACCAGTTTAAAAAAAATGATATTGAGAGATTAATTAGTTTATCTGATGAAGGATACGATTTTATAAAATGTGATCGTTTTTGGGAAAAAGGCATTGAAGGTAAAATCCCCACAATTAGGTATGTAGGAAATGCGTTAGCAACTTTAATGATCAAAATTGCAACAGGTAATTGGAAACTGAATGATCCTTTGAATGGTTTGTTCATGTTTTCAAGAACAAGTATTAAAAGTTTTTCTTTACCTAAAATTTTTTATAAGTACGGGTATCCATTTTTTATAAATACATATATGTCTCGACAAATTGTATTAAATAATTTAAAAGTTGGACAAATAAATAATACTGTAAAATATAGCGATGAAAAAAGTACTTTAAGACCAACAATTATGTTTTTTAAATTGATATATTTCTCCATTTATAGTTTTTGTAAAAAAATTAAAGTTAAGTTTCAATATTCAAACCTTCAGATATCTGCCATATTTGACTTATTATTTTTATTATTTATTAGTTTTACTTTATATAGTGGAGGAAAATTAATTCTTATAAATCTTGAATACACAAAAGGATCTAAAGCAAGTTGGTTATTTTTAACAATTTTATTGTTTTTGATTAGCTCATTTTGCTTTTCATATTCACAAAGAAATGAAATAAAAATATTTAAAGATAAGTTCTTTATTTTATGAAAACAAATAAAAGTACAAGATACTTTTTACTTTTATTTATTTTCTTATTGCTTGTAAAGACTGATTATCGACTTGAACCTGGAATTTTTTGCTGTAAAGATGACCATGATTATTTTGCACATGCTGAAACTTTGATTATTGATTTTGATTTTGATTATTCAAATCAATTTTCTGGAAACGAAAAAGCAAGGTTTTATTACGAAGGTAAAAGTGCGCCTTCAACATTTATAGGGGCAGGACTATTATCAACTCCATTTGTATTTATTGGAAATTTACTAGATGAAAATATTCCAAATAATGATTTATTTAATTTCACAATCATGTTGTATTCATTTAGCTCTATTTTTTATTTATTTTTAACTTTATTATTGATTAACAAAATAAATTTATTACTAAATTCAAAATACAACTCTTATTATTTATACTTGTTTCTCATAGGTTCAGGTGTTGGATTCTATGCCTTTGAAAGATATAGTATGTCGCATGTATATGAGGTATTTGCTATAACTTTACTAATCTACAACTGTTTAAAATACTATAAAAAAGAAAATAATTTTATCGCTTTTGCAATCCCACTTTTGATCATGCTAGCGTTAATGACTAGATGGGTAAATATATATGTATTGTTTTTACCTTTAATTGTTGGAAAATTAACTAAAAATAAAATTAACTTTCTAAGTAAAAATAAATATTTTTGGATATCTTCATTTTTATCGACAAATATTTTTTTGTTACATACTTATCTTATCTTTGGTGTAGTAACCTTAAATCCAGAATTTACGTACAATACTTCAGGAACAATATCAAGATATCTTGACAGTTCTGATGGTATAGGAACTTTTATTTGGCTTAATTTAAAAAATTTATTTCTAGTGTTTTTTGGATTAGAATTTGGTTTATTTTGGTTTTCACCAATTATTTTTATGGGAATTTATATCATTTTAAAGAACTTTATACTTTCATATCAAAAATCAAAGTTTATAACTTTTTTAGTAATTTTATCCTTCCTACAAGTTTTAGGTCTTGTACTAATTTGGAAATCAACAGGTTCTTCTTACGGCTTTCGATATGTAATGAATCTTGCTCCATTATCAATTTTTATTTTGCTTACAAATAGAAATTTAAATAAATTTGAATTCATATATTTAAAATATATGTCTATATTTGCTGCGTTGTCTGTGATTTATTTTGAAACCACCCCAAGAACTCAATTGAGTACAGAGTACATTGTCAATATGTTTGGTAAAGAGACTAAGTTCTCAAGACCTGATTATTTATATGGATATGTAAATTCAATAATTGAATTTGATTCATATCTTAAGATTTTTTCACAAAGTTTCTTTGGATTTTTAATATTTTATATTTTTGTATATTTTCTAGGGAAAGAACCATTTTATGATTTATTAAGCAAATTTTCATTGCCGTACGACAATCCAGATTTTCAATTATTAATTGAAAAAATTATTGATATTGAACCATTAAAAATAATTATCGCAATGTTATTTGTCATATATATGCCCTTTTTGTTAATTAAAAATACAAGTAAAACACCTATTCGATCTTAAAAATAAAATAAGAAAATAATATAGATTTATAAAACTTTTTTAAATATACTTTTTAAGTTAAAGTATGTATTTATTAATAAGATTCTCAAAATATTTAGTTTTTTTAAGTCTGAACTTTCTTCTGCTTTATGTAAGCAAAGATATTGATATTGAACAGTTCTTTAAAGATATCAAATTGCTTGTTGATACAGAGGGTATTAGCGATAATTTAATTTTTTTTGTTATAAGTAATTTCGTAGTCTTCGTAACTTTCTTTGTAAAACAATTGTTGAGACCTTTTATAGAAATATTTATTGAACATTACTACAAATATGGATTCTATTTCCTTATCAATATACTATCTATTTCCGCTACTTTTATTGTCTTAAGAGTTTATGGATACTCAAGGTTGTACTTACTAATATATTTAATTGCTTCATCAATAATATTTGAGATTTTTGATAGAGTAGAAAGAAAATTTTAAGATATAACTTTTGTTTTCTTTAAAATCTGATTTTTTCTAAATATAAATTTTTTCTTTAATCGATTTATAAATCTTTCTATATTGTAATTAATTTTTATTTTATAAAAGTAAATGAGAGATAGTCTGATATATTGATTTTCTCTAGATTCAATTTTATATGATGAAATTATATTCATCCAAAATTTAGAATTTAATTTTTCATAATTAAATTGTCTTTTATTCATTTTTTCTAGTACTTCATTTAGATAATCTTTAGTTATTTCTTCAAAGGAATCAACTTGCAGAACCGGTAGGTCTTTTGTTGTTTCGTAGGAAACGTGTTTTTTTATTATTGGTATTGATCCAGCATATAGTGTTTCCCACAGCCTGTGTGTATCGACACCGTTTCCAAAAGGACATAATACGAAATGGGAACTTTTAATTTCATTTAGATATTCATCTAGTTCTAAATTTGGTTGATCAATCTTTACCCACTCTAAATTCTCAAAAATATCTGTAATCTTGCTTCTCTCCGTATCGTTCGTATTTTTCTGGAAATTTATATAAAGTAAATTTTTTTTATCAAGATTTTCAAACTCGTTTTTTTGAAAATACTTTGGGGTCAAGTTTTTGTTTGAGTACTCTCCAGACAATCCAAGAGGTATAGGTCTTAGATTATCGTGTTCATAATCTATGTGGACACCATACCAATTTGATATTGAATTTGGTTTTAAGCTGAAAGTCTGTTCATCTATTGTCTTATCTGACCACTGAGTAATTAGTTTTAAATTTTCTAGGTTTTCAATATTACTTAACTTTTTGAATAAATATTCTATAAAGTCAGTATTTGAAAATATAATATCATTTTCATTAATTGATAATTTTGTATTTATATAGCAAACACCATTCTCATTTTCATAAACAATTTTTAAACTTTTTACATTTAGTTTTTTAAACTCTTCTTTTGATATCACTTCTGAAAATACGACATTAGATTGTCGCGCAAAATTATTTGAACTTAAAATATCCAAAGTGTTAAATTTACCCATCCTTTAAATGTTAGTTGAAAGATAAAATTTCTTTAAACAGAGTTTTTTTTGTAAATTATCATAGATAATATGAACTATCTTATAACTGGATGTTTCGGATTTATAGGTTTCAATTTTGTAAAACAATTACTAAATGAAAATAAAGATATATATGTTTATGGAGTTGACAGCCTTCAAAATATATGTTCTGTAAAAAATGAACAAATTTCAAAAACTTTTGATAATTTTGAGTTTTTTAATCTTGATATAAATAAGATTAATGATCTAGAAATTCAAGATATTGATTGCTTGATTAATTTCGCCGCAGAAAGTCACGTTGATAATTCAATATACAACCCTGAATTATTCATTGATTCAAATGTAAGGGGGGTATCTAAATTACTTAAATTTGGAATGCAAAATAAAATCAAAAATTTTCTCCACGTCTCTACTGATGAAGTTTACGGAAGTATTGACAAAGGTTATTTTGATGAAAATAGTATATTTAATCCATCTTCTCCATATTCTGCATCTAAAGCGTCTGCAGAACTTCTCATAAACTCTTATCAAAAAACTTACGGTTATGTCGTAACAATAGTCAGGCCTGCAAACAACTATGGGATTTATCAACAACCTGAAAAATTAATACCATTCAGTATTGCAAAACTAGAAGCAGGTGAAAACTTAGAAATATATGGTGATGGAAAAAATATACGACACTGGCTATCTGTAGATGACACAAATAAAGCAATTCTAAGTATTTTAGCCAATGGTGAAAAAGGAGAAGTATATAATATTGGATCAGAATTTTATTTATCAAACATAGAATTATCTAAAAAATTGATCAATATCTTTAATCTCAAAGAAGACAGAATATCTTTTGTTGAGGACAGGCCAGGTCATGACTTTAGATATGCAGCAAATATTGATAAATTAAAAAACATTGGATGGAGGCCTGATGCAATATTTGATAATGAACTAGAAAAAACTGTTGAGTGGTATCTAAATAATAAACAATGGTGGGTTGATCAATATAAAAATATTATGGCAAATAAAAGAGATAAAAGGCTAGGTTTAGTTTAGAAATGAAAAATGGTGGAATTTTACTCTGTGGTGGCTCAGGTACACGACTTTACCCAACTACTAACTATTTAAACAAACATCTTATTCCAATTTATGATAAACCAATGGTATATTACTCAATTTCAATATTGTTAATGGCTGGAATTAAAGATATAACAATTGTGTGTAATGAAAAAGATCTTGATTCGTATCATCTATTACTTGGTAAAGGTGAAGAGTTTGGAGTCAACTTGAATTATTCTGTTCAAGATGAGCCAGAGGGCATTCCTCATGCAATTTCAACAGCATTAAATGAAACAAATTATGAAAAATTTATTACTGTTTTGGGAGATAATTTTATATTCGGAGAAAAATTTTATACTAAGCTTGAGCAGATATTTAACGATACAAATGAATGCACTGTTTTCTCACAAGTTGTGAAAAATCCTGAAAATTTTGGAGTAATAAATGTTGATAAAGAAAATAATATTTTATCCATAGAAGAAAAGCCTGAAAAATTCATTTCTAACCAAGCAATAATTGGTCTATACATTTTTAATTCAGATTTTGAAAGCCATTATTCCCAAATTAAAAAATCAGATAGAAATGAATATGAAATATTAGACATTATTTCCAGCTATGGACTAGATAATGTAAACCATATACCAATTGGAAGGGGAACGGCCTGGTTTGATATGGGAACTACTGAAGACTTTTACAGTACAGGATCTTTTGTAAGAACAATTCAAGAAAGACAAGGATTACTTGTTTGCTCACCACATGAAATTGCCTTTAGAAACAATTGGATAAACAAAAATCAATTTGAGAGCTATATCACAAAAATTGACGGTTCAGAATATTCAGACAACTTAAAATCAATATTTTTTTATTAAAGACTATGAGTTCTCTTCCTGATATAAGTGTTGTAATTCCCACATTAAATAGACCAGAAAGACTTTTAAGAGCTATAAAATCATTAGATAATCAAAGTTACAAAGGAAAAATTATCTGTATTGTTGTAGATTCTTCTATCGATAATTCTTCGGAAAAAATAATTAATAATGCAGAATTTTCAAATAGCAACCTTGAAATAAAATACATTAAAAATAAAGATTCAATTAGACCTATAGATAATTGGATTGTTGGTATTGAGGAGTTCAAATCTGAGTTTGGTAAGTTTTTGTGTGATGATGATTGGCTTCATCAGGAATTTATTGAAGAATGTGTATCTGTTTTACAAACTGAAGATGTTGATTGTGTAATTACAGATATAAACGTAGTTAAAACAAATAACACTTCAATAGATAACTATTACAGTGTTGAAAAAGGCAAAGTTACGAGAACTCAAGTAGTAAATTCATTTTTAGGTCTTGATAATATTATTCCTGTAACACCAACAGCTAGCTTGTTAAAAACGAATGTTCTTGTAAATAGTTTTTATGAGTCGTTAAAGCATATCGAATGCACAAAAAATCTGTTTGGGTTTGATTTTTTTATGTCATATTTTCCTGTTTTTAAATCAAAAGGGACTTTTTTAATTGAGAAAGGACTTTCTTCATCATCTGCTGGAGATGATTCCATGACATTGAATGTTAAAAAAGCAAAAATTTCTTACTGTTACTTTTTTGCTTTAATTAACTTAATTAACTCTTCTGATTACAAACTTTCACAAGATGAAGAAGCAATGTTAAAACACAAATTAGCTACATTTAATATAAAAAAAATATTCTCACCTGGTTATAAAGCATTAGAATATGAAAATAAATATCAACCAAAATTAATAATCAGAAAATTAATTTCTTCACAATTAAAAAAGTTTTACATAAAAATCTATTATTCTATCAAGAAATAATACGTGTATATGAATTTACATTCAGCAATAAAAGAATCAAGA
>NZKX01000125.1 GCA_002694025.1 Fidelibacterota bacterium
ATATCTAATTCTGTACCGTCAGGTTGGTAGGCTTTAAATGAAGCTGGGCTTCCAACATGTGCGCTAAGGATTGTTAGAATAAGACTAGAAATAAGGAAGATATTTTTTGTATGTTTCATTGTGTAATATTTGTTTTTTTAAGGAAATTGAACAATTAAAGTTGAATTCATTAATATTCTATTCATTTATTACTCCTAACTTGACGAAAAAAGTATGAAAAAACAAATCAGTCATTTAACAATATACATAGTATGGATTTTGACTTTTCAAGGTTGTAGTTTCTTGGAAAAAGATAGTACTGAAACTGAAAATAACGTTAATTATACAAATACATTAGACCAAAATCTTAGCGGTAACCAGGGTCATATTAATGAATATTTTTATAATTTTGATAATGATGTAGAAGCCTCCTTTTTCCGTTATAACCCTAACCTGATGGCAAATTACCAGTCGTACTCTGATTATTTTAGTTTATTCGGTGAAGATCCGACTATTATGACATACAAGACTTTTCCAGATTATTTATTAACTGCGACGAAAGAGGATGAGGAAGAGTTTACCCGCAGATATCCAATAGATTCATTAACCATAATTGACTCAGTTGTATACGATTCTGTAGAAATGATTTCCACGCCCTTTAAGAATTTAGAATCATTGCAGTGGAATTTAGATGCTGAACCAGAACTGCAAAGATATAAGCTTGTTAGCTCAGACTGGATTGTTTCAGACACTACCATATTTTATAATGATACTTTTGATGTCACTGCTTATCGAGCAATACTAAATACCCCTTTTATCGATTCGGGAATGGTTTTTGTAGATTCCTCTGAATGGACTGACACCAACTATGTTTTTATATCAGAGGATCAGATTCGCTTTACAAATGCCTTCCAGTTTGTTAAAAAGCAATTAAGTAATGATTCCTTAGTATTTAGAATTAACACTGATTGTAATGATAATGGGCAATGGGATATTGCAGAGACAGTTATTGAAGATTTCGATGATAACGGAGTCTTTGAAGTTTTATATGAATACTCTGACAATAATAATAATGGTCAATATGATAGCGGAGATGATGTTATTCAAGATTACAACAATGACGGCGTTATTTCTACTGCATATGAATTTGTTGATAGAGGGAATGGTGTTTGGGATCCTCATGAACCCTTTTTTGATTTAGATTCTTCTGGAACATATGATCCTAATGAACCATATCAGGATAGAAACTGTAATGGTAAATGGGATGATGCTGAAAATTATGTTGACAATGATTTATCCGGAGATTTTAGTGAGGGTGACGATTTCACTGATTCTGGTAATAAAATTTATGACATTGAAGAGGAGTTTACCCCCAAGGACATCAATGGAGATGGAGTATCTGATAAATTATTGTACCTAATTGGAGATAAGCCGAATAATTTGATCGTAGATTGGGCCGATCAAGATAACCCTCAAGTTCTATTAGAGTTGGGTCTTGGCGCAGGGATTACTAGTCGTTGGGGTGAACAGTTTGAAAATATAATTGAGGAAGTTGAATTTACCGATGTAAAGCAAAAATATGTCGAAGATGTTGACTCTTTGGTAACATTATTCACTCGTGAAAAAGTTGGTCATGTGATTAATAACGTATCTTCCCCTGATGAATATTTTATTACAAAATCAGAATGGTCAAAAGAAACTGGGGGAGAGACAGAGCGATTTTATAATTATCATATTTTCCACAACCCAGACCATCTTAATCAGGTTTCTTACCCTTCATACTTTTTGCCGATTGGTTTTTATTTTAGCCCTAATGAGATCGAGAACGGTTTTTGGAGTAAAAAAAATCTTGAGAGTAATGTATTGTATTACACCTCCAATGGCTACCTGAGGGATGGTGAGATGGTCGACACTTCCTATTTTGACACAACCGATATTGCTATTTACTTTATTGAAAAATCTTATGAAGTAGAGTCATCTTCCGTTACAGTGCCTGCAGGTTATCGTCCAAGCCTTGCTGTTCCGGCACAGGATACAACCTTTCAAGCCGATGAATGTTTCAAAATAACAATAACTACCAATATGACTATGGTAGGTAGTGGAGTAGATTTTGGACAGAAAACAATTTCGTGGCTTGTTAAAAATAAGGGGCTTGCCAAGAGTGAAATTTATATTCGATGGACTGAGCATCCTTTTGATTCTGACTACACTCCCAATAGTAATAACTTGGACTCTCAAAATCAGGCCTGGGTTGGGCTAAATAGGATAGAATTAACATCTGTAGAAATGCAGTCTGAAAACAATGTTATGAGGAAATTTGCCCATTCAACGAAGAATATTGAACTTCGCGATATTGGGGAGCACCCTGACTTTGACTTTGATCCTCTATACATAAGTAACCAAATAGGTATCCAAACACTAGACTTAAGAGAGCTAATTGAGGAATGAAAATTATTAGATCACTAATTATAATGCTTATTATTATTGAATCGGCTTTTGGAGGCACCGATGGAACTATTCGTGGTAAAGTGACAGATATTGAAAATAGCGCTTTGCCAGGAGCAAACATCTACATTCCGTCAGTTGGAGTCGGTGCTGCAGCTGATATGGAGGGAAATTACATAATTCTAAATATTCCTGTTGGAGAATATGATGTTGTTGTCCAAATGATGGGTTATCAAAAACAAACAATAACAGGTGTTAATGTGGTGATGGACCAGACTTCATGGTTAAACTTTAAACTCCCAGTCGCTGCTGTCGAAGGAGATGAAATTCAAGTTGTAGGAGAAAAACCTCTTGTTGAAAAAGGGACTACCGCAAAAAAAATTACTGTCGATAAAGAGGCAATTCAGGCTCTTCCGATTCGAGATCTAACAGAGCTATATACCTTACAGTCCGGTGTAGTTAAGGTAGAAAGTAGGACAAAGTCTATTCCCGATCATGAAGAACGCGGCATTGAAGAAATACATGTGAAAGGAGGTCGGTCTGGGGAAATTGCCTACATGATGGATGGGATGTACCTGAGGAACCCAATTTTTGGCTCGATTGGATCTGGTACAAGGCTTAATCTTTTTGCAATTAGGCAATTTGACTGGCAGCCAGGCGGATTTAATGCAGAGTATGGTGACGCCCAGTCTGCAGTGTCTAACTGGCATACTCAGGTCGGATCAGATGAGATAGAATATCACTTTAGATTTGAAACAAGTGGAGTTGGGGCCTTGATAAACTCAGCGCTTGGTAATGATTTAGAAACGAATAATTACGATCTTAACCGAGGTTATAATGATTATAATTTTGGAGTAGGTGGCCCTGTGCTTGGTATCCCTAAATTAACTTTCTGGGTTTCCGGTCAATATTCGACTGAGGACAAATATAGTGTTTATGAATTTGATAATAAAATATATCAAGGCAATAAGGTGTTTTTAAATGAATCAGATTTGGATCCTGATTTGCTTCAGCAAAATCAGAATAATCTTGTGTATCCTTGGGATGACGTAGCAGGTTTTCGAGGGTTTGGGTTTGACAAGACGTGGGATATTTTCACAAAATTAAGTTATAAATTCACAAACAAATTACGTTTTCATGGCTCTTATTGGCAGGTTGAAAATCATCGTCAGGCCTTTAGCCCTAGATATTTATATTGGGACGAAGGGCGCAATGAACTTTTTAGAGACACCTATCGTTATAATGCGGAAATCAATCATTCCATTTCACAGAATACATTTTATACGCTTAGGTATTCAAGATTTAAACAAGATCAATTTCAAGGAGTGAGGTGGAGAGATAATGATTCCGATGGTTACCCAAATTGGTTTGAATGGCGTCACCCTGCAGGATTTAAACAGATTTCTGATCCTGAAAATCCGTATGTTGTTCCTTATTCGATTGGCGAAGATGGTGATACAGTAAGATATAAAAATGTAGATGAGAGAAGTGGCTGGTATTATGGAGCTAGAGCAGGCCTTTATAATTGGGCAATAGCAGAAGATTTTGATGATAGGAATGGTAATGGCGTTTGGGATCCTGG
>NZKX01000100.1 GCA_002694025.1 Fidelibacterota bacterium
CCCAAAAAAATCAGTTCCAATTATTTTACCTTAGAAAATCCATACCCAAACCCTTTTAATTCAAATGTTTCAATTTATTACACTCTTCAGAATCAACAAAACGTTCTTCTTCAGGTATATGATTTAGGTGGGAAACTAATTAATACTATAATTCATGAAACATTATCGGCGGGTAGACATCATAGCACTTGGAATGCCCCTCATAAATCTTCTGGAGTGTATGTAGTTAAATTATCTTCGTCTAATCAGATAAAAACTCATAAGATCCTTTATATTAAGTAAAATGCAAAAGCAGTTAATATTCATTCTCATCTTTTTTTCTGCGAAGTTAGTTTATTCTCAATGCGATAGCACATCTACATATTTTTCTCAATTGCCTAATAATCTAACAATTCTTGTTGGAGATACATGCCTCTCAAATGCTGACATAGCAGTTTTGGACAGTATTATATCGAAAAATAATTTAGACTATGAATCTCCATTAGCGATTGGGACTCAAACATGGTTCAATGGAAGACTTCGATTTTTTGTTGCCGGTAATTACGGCAATAGTTCCGGAATGAATGACACTATTTATACACTTCCAGAAAATTTTGGTAACTTGACTGGACTTGCAACACTTTACCTAGAGTGGCATAGAATCTCGGAACTCCCTGAATCTTTCAGCAATCTATCAAATCTAATGTCACTGTATATTAATAATAATATTCTCACATCTATGGGAGATAACATAGGGAACCTTACAAATCTATATTTTCTTGATTTAGGTTATAACGAACTTTCTGAAGTTCCTGCTTCTATTTGTAATCTTGAAAACTTAACATATCTATGGCTATTCAATAACAATCTAGAAAACCTGCCTGATTGCTTCTGTGATCTTGATCTTGATTGGTTAAATGATGATAATGGTGGTTATCCCTTTTTTGCCATAGGGGCAAACCAACTTTGCGATAACATTGCAAGTTGTATTGATAGCACAGAACACTTGACCTTAAGTCTTGATCAGTTTTACTATTCCTTTCCAGTCTATTCTCCCCAAGACTGTGATACAACAACTGCCACTCTTGAGGATCCTATTTTCCCCTATCAATTCCAAGTTTCTTCCCCTTATCCTAATCCATTTAATCCAACAGTTCATTTGGAGATGTATGTTCCCCATGATCGAAAAATGGATATCCGTGTATTTGATATATTAGGAAATGAGACAGATGTTATTTCCAACCATTCAATCTATGAGTTTGGTTCTCATAAAATACATTGGTCTTCAGAAAATCATTCGTCAGGCGTATATTATATTAGATTTTCAGATGGTATACACTCTAAAGTAAAAAAATTAACGGTTATCAAATAATATTTATATGGTAAATCGAATCCCGATTTTGATAAAAAATTTTTTTCTTATATATCTCATTTTTTTTTCAAAGATTTTATCTGAAAAATCTAAACCAATTTTTTCTGGCTATCTGGACTTTAGCTATATAGCAAGGCAATCCGATCAATCTCTAATTAATATACCATACAGAATGGGATCTATAAGCATAGAAAAAGAGAGTGATAATATTTTATTAAATAGCACTTTTGCTCTTGAATATCATGTAAGAGAAGATTCTTATTTTTTAAGTACTAGTAATCCTCAAGATTTTATCCTTGATATGCGTGAATTATATTTAACCTATCGATCTAACTCTTATGAATTGCGAATAGGCAAGCAGATACACTCTTGGGGAAGTGTAGATGAAAATAGTCCCATTGACAATGCTAGTTCCCTAGACTATTATTACATGTTTTTTGGAGGGACAGAAAAAAAAATGGCAACTCTCTCTGGCTCGCTGGATTATTATATTGGTAATCTTAAAATAAATACGGTTTTTTCACCATTGCATTCTACCAACAGAATCCCCCTTGGTGATGATGATTTTCCGGTTGAGCTTCCAGTATACCCAGATGCTAAAGAAATTCTACCTATTTCTAGTAAGCCCTATGAAGGCGGAATACAAGGAACCTATTCCTTGGGTTTTGGGGATATCTCTCTTTCTTATTTTTCTGGATATGATAGAACCTTTAATCTTTCAGGAGTAAATGTCTATGGCCGAGGAAGTGATATATCTTTCCCATATATTGATATTGTTTATGGGTATCGGAAAACTAATGTTTTAGGTTTTGGAAGTGCACTAATTAGCGATTGGTTTGCTCTTAGGTTTGATGTTGGATATTTTTCTACTGAGGATAAAAATAAAACAATCAACCGACCTAGTTCATTCAACGCTACATTTTATGATTCTCTCCATTTTTCATATCCTCTTCATGAAAAAGCGGTCTACCAACAGGCTACCATACAAATAGAAACAGAACTACCTCTTGATATTAATTTATCTGTTCAATATTTTACTTATGACACCCTTAGCTATAGCTCAGATAGCCTACCTGTTGATCAAGAAATAAATATTCCTAATCTTCAGGTAGATCCTGAGAATATGACTCCATCTAACTTTTTTACTCCGGGCATGGGAGTCCCAATAGCAATTCTAACCAAAAGTGCTGTCTTTGTAATAATGGATAAAAGATTTTTTGATAACAAACTAACAGCCTCTCTAACATCGATGTTAGATATAACTGAATATCCCTATATATCCGGAGTAGCAGGTTCATTGACAGAATTAAAGCTAGAATATTCCATCATTCAAAATCTAAATGGACTCTTTGGTATTACGACAGTAAAAGGCAGCAACTCACATCCAGATAAAGAATTATATCCATTTAATAAAATGAAAGATTTTTCGCATATCAGATTTGAATTAAAATATTTTTTTTAAAGAGTAGTACGTTGAAAATAAAGATCACTGGAACGGGACTATATCTTCCTCCAGATATAGAAAAATCTAAACATATTGCACCATTGATTGGAAAATCTGAGAATTGGATTTTAGAAAAATCAGGTGTTTGTGAAAGACGTGTCTCTAAAATTGATGTTGATCAAATGGGGGCAATTGCTGGTAAAGAGGCTCTTAAAGATTCTTCCGTGCCTGATTTAATTATTAATGCTTCGGGTGTTCCAAAGCAAACCATCCCTGACACCTCCGCCTTTTTACAAAAAGAAATGGGATTTGAGGGTATACCCTCTTTTAGTATTCACTCTACCTGCCTTTCATTTATAACTGCCTTCCATACTGCATCAAGTTTAATAGAATCAAAGGTCTATAAGCGAATTTTAATTATTTCATCTGATAGGGGAACTAGAGGTAGAAATTTTAATGAACCTGAAAGTGCCTCCTTATTAGGAGACGGTGCTGCAGCAGTAGTCCTCGAGCCATCAAAAGAATCTGAAAAAAGCGAATTATTACATTTTCATATGAATACATGGCCAAGCGGAGCAAACCTGACTGAGGTAAGAGGAGGTGGGACCAACAAACATCCCCAGGATATAGGAACTACTGCTGAAGATAATTTATTTTCAATGGATGGACCAGGAATCTATAAAATTGCCCGAAAACACGTATATAAAATGATGCTTAAAACTCTTAAAAAAACTGGACTTAAAAAAGAAGATATCAACTGGATCATTCCCCACCAGGCATCTGGAAAGGCAGTGGAAGCATATTCATCTGCAGGAGGATTTGATAAACAAAAGGTTATAAATATAGTTTCAAAATATGGAAATTGCGTAGCGGCTTCAGTCCCAATGGCATTAGCCATTGCTATTCAAGAAAATAGAATAAAGAACGGAGACTTGGCTTTACTCATAGGCACAGGCGCTGGACTTTCTGCTGCCTGTGCTTTAATTAGATATTAATATATAAATCTCGTTTACACGAAACTTAATTTAATGAATGAATCTTTATATCTTTCATTTTATAAAATTAATATCCTTCAAGCCCAAAAATCTCTAAGCTAATTTGCATCTATTTATTAACTAAAAAGTTTTCGGTAAATACTTCATCCTGTAATCCAATATCCGGCTTATATGACATAACCTCCATAAGAGTCTTGTCTCCATTTTCTTTTTCCATCACCATTTTTCCAGCAATGCTAAATCCATTTTTATTAATAAAATTGGATACATAAAGAGTTTTCTCTTTATCAGATTCACTAGAATAATATTCTACTTTAATTATCCTCCAAGATTGACTTTCGACCCAGATTTTTCTTGCGAAATAAGAGCTTTTATCTTTTGGCCAAGCCATAATAACCTTACATATACTACCTTCATAATATTCACTTCCCAAACTAATGAGACTATCCAAATCTAGGCTTCTATTTTCTAAATCTTCGTAAATGAAATCAGTATTAAGAAAAGATTTTGATCTATCTTTTGCTTTTACTTTTTTTGCTTTCTTTATTTTTGGTAAAGCAAACCATTGATCTGTTTTCCCATCTTTATATACCCAGCTCAAAAAACTGGTGCCTTTTACAATTTTTGGTTTATTAAACCTAGCTAATGATTTGGATATAAATTTCCCAGACTTATAGGTCTTCTCATAGCGTGTAAACTCTCTAATTCTAGTCTTTTTTTTACCTTTTTTTTGATTTCGTGTGATTTCTAATCTTATTTCTGAAATAGAAGATTCCGGTTTTGGATTTGAGGAGACATAGGTTAATATTTCTTTAGGAGTTAATTCTTGAGCTACAAGAAAAGATACCAAAAAAAATAAAAAAGCATATTTATTCATCTTCTTGCTCATAACGATATACAAAAAGAGTAGCGAATGGTGTAAATAATATTGCTATAATGGACATGGTTAAAAAATCTTGTTTATGCCTCAGCTCTAAATATCCTGCAATCTGAAGACAAATAAAAACATAGGTTATTATAAGGATATCAAAATAAAATTTAAAGATATGGATTAATATATCTTTCATAGTCATTGTATTATTTAATGAAAAAGAACTATCTGATCCAGCTACATACAAAATATAACCCAGTGTAATTAAAATCAAGATCCCACTTAAATTTTTATCTTTATCTAAATACGTCATTTATATAAAAATTTGGGCTTAATTAAACTTGTGAGCGCGGGAAGAGTTGCTAACGCTCCAAAAAGACAAAAAGAAATAGATCCCATTACTAAAATACCAAAGATTTGTACTGGCACAAATACTGAAAAAAGAAGAGCAGAAAAACCAACTACCACAGAAAGTCCATTGAACAGTATTCCTCTACCGGAAATTAGAAATGTGTTTGAAATAGCTTGATCAAGATTATCCCCATCTCTTAGGTGATCTCGCAAATGCCAAAGAAAGTGGACTGTATAGTCGACTCCAACTCCTACTAAAATACTAGTAAGTAACATTGTTGTAACATCTAATGGAATATTTAAATACCCCATTAAACCAAACATCATAATAACAGATGTCCCCATAGGTAACGTTGCAAATAGCCCTCCTATAAAAGATCTAAATACAATTGTCATTATAATAAAAATAATAAGAACAGATACTAATAAACTTATTAATTGTCCATTTACAATCATTCTGCTTAAAACTCCTAAAAGGGTTGCTCCACCTGTAAGCTCCATGGGAGCGTCATCATAAAAATTTGCCTGAATGAATTGTTCTGTATCCTCAACAATATCTGCTATAGTACTTGTTCTCACTTCCTCCATTCTTAATAATATTTGTGTATGATTTGGATCCTCTGTATCATCTAACAAAACATCAAATTCATCTCCATCACCAGCAATCGAATATAAAAACATGTACTGTGATATTAGGTCTCTGTCATCTGGAATAACTTCGTATTCAGGATCTCCGCCATTAAACCCTGAGTGCATTTTTTTGATGACATCGACAATAGAATATGATTTTGTAACAATACTATATTTATTTTTAACATGGTCAGTTAATGTTTCTATGTTTTTTAACGTGTTGGGTTCAAAAATATCCCCTTCTACTAGGATACTTAACTGAGTTGAACCTCCAAAAGCCTTACTAATTTTTTTGTTAGCGATCCGAACTCTTGAATCTGGAG